>JBGAPX010000173.1:0-3589 GCA_044221045.1 Gemmatimonadales bacterium | reverse complement strand
CCACGACCCCGCCGCCCGCGAGGAGCGCGGCCCGCCGGCCGCGGTCGCCGGGCTGCTCCACCAGGCGGGCGGTGAGCAGCGCGAGGGCCGCGAAGGCGCAGGCGTCCACCCCGTACGGCTTCACCTCGTTGGCGAAGTAGATCAGCATCGGTGAGAGCGCCACCAGCAGCAGCGCCACCGTGGCCGCCCCGGGGGCCAGGAGCCGTCGGGCCGCGAACAGCACCGCGAACAGCAGGCCCACGCCCGCGAGGAACGGCACCAGCCGGAGCACCCGCTCGTCCGTGCCGCCCAGCACCGCGCACAGCCGGACGGCCCAGAGGAACGGCACCGGCGCGGTCTGGTCGCTTTCCAGCGGCCGGAGCAGGTCGCCGAACGACCGCCCGAGGATGTTGCTGAGGAGCATCGCCTCGTCGAGCCAGACCGGGCGGGCATGGAGGTACTGCCGCAGCCGGAGCAGCAGCCCCAGGGCCACGAGGACCCACTGGATGGCACGGAGCGGGCGCGGGGTGGCGCCGTCGCTCATGCCGTGCCCCGGCGCCGGATGCCGGCCAGGTGCGCCGCCAGCTCCAGCGCCTGGCGCATGCTGCCCGGATCGGCGCTGCCCGTGCCCGCGATGTCGAACGCGGTGCCGTGATCGGGCGAGGTGCGCGGGAACGGCAGCCCCAGCGTGATGTTCACGCCGCGCCCGAAGGCCGCGACCTTGATGGCCGTCATGCCGACGTCATGGTAGGGCGCCAGCACGGCGTCGAACTCGCCGCGCATGGCGCGGACGAAGACCGTGTCGGCCGGCAGCGGACCCGCGGCGCCGAGGGTCGCCACCGCGGGCGCCAGCACCCGCGTCTCCTCGTCGCCGAACAACCCGCCCTCGCCGGCGTGGGGATTGAGCGCGCACACCGCGAGCCGGGGCGCCGGGATGCCCCACCACTCGGTGAGGGCGCGCGCGGTGACCCGGCCGGTGCGGACGATCCGGTCGGTCGTGACCAGTTGGGGAACCGACTTGAGCGGCACGTGGGTCGTGACCAGCACCACCCGGAGCCGGTCGGCGGCGAGCATCATCGCCACGTCCACGTCCCCCGCCAGGTGCGCCAGCCACTCGGTGTGCCCGGGCCACTGGAAACCGGCGAGGTTGAGCGCCTGTTTGTGCGCCGGCGCAGTGACGATGCCGTCGACCTCGCCCGCGAGGGCCAGCCGGGCGGCCTGTTCCACACCCAGCCCCGCGATGCGCCCTGCGCGCGCCGCGCGCGAGGGACCGGCCCGGGGCGCGGCCTCGCCCTCCCCCAGGCCTTCCTTCCAGCTCCCGACCACGAGGCGCCGCGCCGCGGGCACCGCGGCCACCTGCTCCTCGGCGCCGATCGCGATGATCTCGGCGTCGATCGGGGTGGCCAGCGCGCGCGCGGTGATCTCCGGGCCGATGCCGCGGGGATCCCCCAGGGTCACGGCCAGGCGGGGCGGGGATGGCATGGGGAGAAGGTAGCGCGGGGCGGGAAGCGGGGAAACGGCGCGGGGCGCGCCGCAGGCGCGCCCCGCCCCGGCGGCAGCCTAGATGCGGATGTCCACGTAGGCGGAGCGGCGCAGGCGGTCGATGTAGCGCCGGGTGGCCAGGTTGTCGCTCAGCTGCTTGCGGATCTGATCCTTCACGTCCTCGTAACGGATGGCGCCCTCGCTGCGGCGGCCGGTCACCTGCAGCACCACGAACTTGCGGCGCACCCCGTTCGCCTTCCGGATGGCGAAGACCGGCACCACCGAGCCGCTGTCCGCCGTGCCGATGCCGTCCTTGTATTCCTCGGGCAGCTGGGTCACCGGCACGTCCTCGGCCTCCTTCTCCTCGGCCGCGTCGTGGTAGAGCCGCGACAGCGAGTCGAAGGACGCCCCCGCGCGCAGCGCCGCGGCCACGCGGTTCGCGAGCGCCTCCGCGGTGTCCGCATCGGCCGGCTCGATATCGGGCATCAGGAGGATGTGCCGCGCCTGGACCTCCGCCGGCTGCACGCGCTGTACCTGGATGATGTGGAAACCGAACGCCGTCTCGACGGGGTCGGAGATGACCCCGGGCCGGAGCCGGAACGCCACCGCCTCGAACTCCGCCACCATCTGGCCCCGCCGGAACCAGCCGAGATCCCCGCCCTGTTCCCGGCTCGCCGGGTCCTGTGAGAACCGCTTGGCCGCGGTGGGGAAGTCGCCGCCCTTCCGGAGCTCGGTCACGATGGAATCGGCCAGCTGGCGCGCCCGGGCCCGGGCGGCGTCCGCGGGCCGCGGTCCCACCACGATGTTCCGGAACGAGAGGGTGGCCGGGCGCTGCGGCAGCTGGTCGTGGTACTGGTCGAAGTACGCCCGCATCTCGGCTTCGGTCGGCTGCACCGGCTTGATCTTCTCATCCGCGCGCAGCTTCTCCATCAGGCGCTGCCGGTAGGCCTGCTTCCGCTGGTGGTCGCCCAGGTAGCGGCGGAACTCCTCCGGCGTCTGGAAGCCCGACTTCGCCAGCTCGGCCCGGAAGTCCACCTCGCTCTGGAACCGCTGCCGGACGTTGCGGTACTGCTGCTGCACGCCGTCGGCGATCTCCTGGTCGGTCACCTTGATCGAGGTGTCGCGCTGCGCCACCTGCAGCAGCAGCTCTGCGTCGACGAGGTCCGAGATCACCTGGCGGCAGAGCGCCTGGAACTCCGGCAGCGTGGTGGGGAGCGGCCCCTGCTGTGCGCGCTGGGTGAAGATCTCCTCCTCGACCTGTGAGGCGAGGATCGGCGCGTCTCCCACCACCGCGATCACTCGGTCCACCACGCTGGTCGCGGTGTCGCAGCGGAATCCGGGGCCCTGGTCCTGGGCGGCGAGGGCCGCGGGCAGCAGGAGGAGGGCAAGGCAGCCGGCCAGACGGCGCATGGTCACTGTCCTCCCGGAGCGGGCAGGCGGGGCGCGGCGGCCGCGGCGGAATCCGCCTTGGCCTTGAGCAGGCCGGCCTGGGCCACTGCCGCGTCCACCGCCCGGCGGTCCACGGTGTAGTGCCCGGTCTTTCGCAGCACGAACGACACCGGGCCCGGGATCGGCCGGGGACGCCCGCGGCCCTGGACCACCCGGTCCCAGAAGGTCTCGACCTTGAGCGCCGCCACCTTGGCCCGCTGCTCGGGGGCCACCGCGGGGTCGGTGAGGTCGCCGCTCGAGAGGTCGAGTGACATCCGCAGCGTGTCGAGCAGGCCGCGGTAGCGCTGCATCATGGAGGCCCACTCATCGGGCAGCACGCGGATCCCCGCGGAGTCGGCCTGGGCCACGAGGATCTGGTTCTGCGCCAGGAGCTTGACGAACTGCGACAGGCTGCTGTCCGGCCGCTGGCCCAGGTCGGCCGCCCACTCGGGGCCGAGACCGGTCACCCAGCGGATCAGCGAGGCCACCGTGAACGAGCCGCCGTCGTAGGACGCCAGCACCTTGGGCGAGCGGATCGCCTCGCCCTTGTCCCCGAGGGCCTGGCGCACCAACTCCGGCGCGTTGCCCACCACCTTGAGATGCTTCTGGATCCCGAGGCTGTCGAGGTACACCGAGTCGAGCTGGCGGCCCAGCTGCTCGCGCATGAACTGCACCAGGCGGCCGCGGATCTCGGCCGCCG
>JBGAPX010000039.1:0-28433 GCA_044221045.1 Gemmatimonadales bacterium | reverse complement strand
GTACGCCGGGCGGCCCTTGGCTTCGTAGATCCGGGCCACCGCGGCCGGGTCGAGGGCGTTGGCGCCGAGGCCGTAGACCGTCTCGGTCGGGAAGGCGACCGGCTGCCCGTCGCGCAGCAGCGCGACCGCCGCGGCCAGGCCGCCGGCGTCCGCGGGGACCACGCGGGGTTGGCGGGCGGTCTCAGTCATCCCGGTCGGTGGGGCGCCGCTCCCGCTTGCGGGCGCTCTGCAGGCGCTTGGCCAGGAGGCGCCGCTCCTTCGCGGCCTTGGAGGGCCGGGTGGCCTTCCGGGCCTTGGCCACCCGAAGCGCAGCCGTGAGGAGTTCCTGGAAACGCTCGACAGCAGCCTGCCGATTCCGGGCCTGGCTGCGGGTCTCCGCCGCCACCACCCGCAGCCAGCCCTCCGCGGTGAGCCGGGACCCCAGGCGGGCCCGCGCCCGGCTGCGCTCCTCCCCGCCCAGGCTCGGGCTTCCGTCGAGGTGCCACCAGAGCTCCACCCGCGTCGAGGAGGTGTTCACGTGCTGCCCACCCGGCCCCCCGCTCCGCGATGCGCGGAACGAGAGCTCGGCGACGGGGATGCGCACGGTGGGGCTGACGCGGATGGTCATGTCGTCCGGCATGGCGGAAAGGTGATGCGGGGCGGGCCGGGTTGGAAGGTGCGCCTGTGCCCCGGGGCACCGCGCCTTTACGTTTCCTGCATGCCCGACTCTCCCGATTCCCGCGCGCTGGCGACCCACCTCGAGGGACTTGGGCGCGTCCTGCTGGGGTATTCCGGCGGCGTCGACTCCGCGCTGCTGGCCGTGGTCGGCGCACGGGCGCTCGGGCCGGATCGGTTCCTCGCGGTCATCGGGCGCAGCGCGTCGTATCCCGAGGCGCAGTACCGCACCGCGACCGACATCGCGACCCGCTTCGCGGTCCCACTGCTCGAGGTCGAGACCCGCGAGCTGGCGGATCCCCGCTATCAGGCCAACGCCCCGGATCGGTGCTATTTCTGCAAGCACGAGCTGTGGACCCGCCTGGGCGGGCTGGCGCGGGGGCGCGGGTTCACCACCGTGATCGACGGCACCAACGCTGATGATCTCGGTGACCACCGCCCCGGGATGCGTGCCGCGGCCGAGTTCGAGGTGCGCTCGCCCCTGGCGGAGCTGGGCTGGACCAAGGCCATGATCCGGTCCGCCGCACTCGACCTCGGCCTGCCGACGTGGGATGCCCCCGCTGCCCCGTGCCTGTCCAGCCGGATCCAGTACGGCCTCGCCGTCACGCCGGAGCGGTTGCGGCAGGTGGAAGCCGCTGAGGCGATCCTGCGCCGCGCCGGCGTCCGCGGCGACCTCCGGGTGCGGCACCGGGGCGATCACGCCTCCGTGGAGGTGGCGCCGGAGCAGGTCGAGGCGCTGGCCGGGCGCTGGCCGGCGCTGGCGCCCGAACTCCTGGCGCTTGGCTTCGGCCGGGTGGAACTCGACCGCCGGGGATACCGTCGGGGATCGCTGCTGGCCGAGCTCCCGGTCCTCGGCGGCTGATGCGACTCTTCGCCGCGCTGCCCGTGGAGCCGCCGGCGGCGGCAGAACTCGCGACGCTTCTGGGAACGCTCCGGGCCAGCGGGTGGCCGGTGCGATGGGCCAGGCCGGAGGGGCTGCACCTGACGATGAAGTTCTTCGGGGAGACCGACGCGACCCGGGTCGAGGCGATCGAGCAGATGCTCGAGGTCGCCGCGCGGGGCACCGGGTCGTTGTCGTGCGGGCCGGTCGAGCTGGGGGCATTCCCCGGCTGGGCCCGCGCCCGGGTGCTCTGGGCCGGATACGAGGGCGAGTCTGCGCTCGAACTCCTGGTGCACCGGGTGGAGCAGGGGGCGGAGCGCCTGGGGTTTCCCGTCGAGGGCCGGCCGTTCCGGCCGCATGTGACCCTGGGCCGGCTGCGCGATGGGGCGCGCCTCCCGGACGCGGCGCTCGAGCGGCTGGAGGGACACCGGCTGCAGGAAGGGTTCGTGGCCCGGCGCCTGGTGCTCTACCGCAGCGATCCCGCAGCGGGCGGCGCGATCTACGCTCCGATCCGGACCTTTGACCTGGAAGGCCGATGCGCTGGCTGATGTTGCCGCTGAAGCTCCTGGGCCTGCTGCTGCTGGCGGCGCTGCTGAGCGGCGGCTGGCTGTTCCGTGACCAGATTCTCCGCCGCCTGCGACCGCAGGTCTCACGCGTGACCGGCGCGGTCACCGGCCGGGGTGCCGGGGTGCCTGATGCCGCCGGGCTGGCGCGCGCCCGCGACAAGGTCGACAGCCTCCATGGCTGGCACGCCGACTCGGTCCTGCTCACGGCCTCCGAGATGGCGTCCCTGGTCCGGGACGGGCTCCCGGATGAGGTGCTGGGCCGGATGGACTCCCTGCGCCTCGAACTCGGGACGGACCGCCTGACCGTGTCGGCCCGGCTCGCCACCGCGCGCATCCCGGCCGATGCCCTGGGCCCGCTCGCCGGCGCCCTGGAGCCGTGGGAGCCGGTCTCCGCCACCGGCGCCGTGAAGGTGACCCGGCCGGGCCATGCCCGGTGGCTGGTGGATGGTCTCACGCTCCGGGGCTTCACCCTGCCGGCGCAGGCCAGTCGTGACCTGGTGGGCCGGGCGCTTCCGGGCGCGGCGGACGGGGCCATCCCGTTCGACCTCCCGCCGGGCGTGGCCGGCCTGCGCATCCGCCCCACGGGCGTGGCGCTGTATCGCAAGGAGACCCGATGAGCCAGCGGCTGCTGGTGGTGGACGACGAAGCGGGCGTGCGCAACGCGGTCAAGCAGGTGCTCGAGTACGAGGGCTTCGAGGTGCGTACCGCCGCCTCGGGCGGCGAGGCCCTGTCGCTCTATCCCGAGCTCCGGCCGCAGGTGGTCTTCCTCGACGTGAAGATGGCCGGCATGGATGGGATCGACACCCTCGGTCGGCTGCGGGAGCTCGATCCCGGCGCGGTGGTGGTGATGATCTCAGGGCACGCCACGGTGGCCACCGCAGTCGAGGCCACGCGGCGCGGGGCCTTCGACTTCCTGGAGAAGCCTCTCGACAGCGACCGCCTGCTGGTCACGGTGCGGAAGGCCCTCGAGTTCGCGGAGCTGAGTGGCGACTACCGCCGGCTCCGGGCCGACGTGGGCCGCCGCCACGCCATGGTGGGCGGGAGTCCCGCGCTCCAGGAGCTGCGCGAGGTCATCGCCCGGGTGGGGCCCACCACCGGCCGGGTGCTCATCACGGGCGAGAACGGGACCGGCAAGGAACTGGTGGCCCGGGCCCTTCACGAGGCCTCTCCCCGAAAGACCCGGGCGTTCGTGGAGGTGAACTGCGCCGCGATTCCCGCGGAATTGATCGAGAGCGAGCTCTTCGGCCACATGAAGGGGTCGTTCACCGGGGCCGTCAGCGACCGCGCGGGGAAGTTCGAGCAGGCCGATGGGGGCACCCTCTTCCTGGACGAGATCGGCGACATGACGCCGTCGGCGCAGGCCAAGGTGCTGCGGGCGCTCCAGGAGGGGGTGATCAGCCGGGTCGGCGGGTCCAAGCCGGTGCAGGTCGATGTCCGGGTGATCGCCGCGACCAACAAGGACCTGGAGGCGGAGATCGCCGCCGGCCGGTTCCGCGAGGACCTGTTCTATCGCCTCAACGTGGTGCCGATCCACGTCCCGGCACTCCGCACCCGGCGCGAGGACATCCCGGCGCTGGTCGAGCACTTCGTCGGCCAGCTGGCCGGTGGCACCGGCAAGGGCGCCCGCGGGCTCCAGCCCGGCGCCATCGAACGGCTGGCAGAGCGGGACTGGCCCGGCAACGTGCGGGAGCTGCGCAATGCGGTGGAGCGCCTGCTGATCCTCGCGCCCGGGAAGGCGGTCACCGCAGCCGACGTGGCCCGGGTGCTCGGCGGGTCGGCGCCCGAGGGGCCCGCCGAACTGCCGCTGCCCGAGGAAAGGGACATGAGCTTCGACGAGATCATGGCGGAACTCGAGCGGCGGGTCATCGCGGCCCGGCTCAAGGACAACGAGTGGACCGTCACCGAGACGGCGCGGCTGCTCAAGCTGAACCGCTCCGTGCTCTACAAGAAGATCGAGCGCTTCGGCCTCGACCGGGACGCCAAATGAGCGAACAGCCCCGCGACTGGGACAAGGAACTCGCCGCGATCGACAAGGTGATCGCCAAGCAGCCGGTGGGCAGTGCCGCGCCGGCGCCCGCCACGCCCGGTCGCGCGGCGCCGGCCGCCGGCCCGGCCTTCGGCGCCGGCGGGGGCGGCAAGCTCGCCACGTTCACGACCTGGCTCCGGGTCCTGCTCGGGCTGGCCCTCGCGGTGGGCATCACCCAGTGGCCCTACGCCAACGCCTGCGGCTTCAACCTCGCCGTCTACCTGGGCGCCATCGCCACGGTCGTGGTCGCCGGGCTCTGGAGCTCGATCACGTCGTGGCAGCGCCGCCTGGGGCTGGCGCACTTCCTCTCGCTGGCCGTGCTGCTCTGGGGTCTCGTCCTCGCGGCGCGGGAGGTGCTGCCGCGCGTCGGGTACGCCCGGGCGGCCCGGACCTGGACCTGCACCACCGGGGTCGAAGCGCCGTAGGCGCCCGGTCGGTGGTCATCGACTCCTTCCTCCTTCCGCCAGGGCCCGCATGGCCGCGACCTTCAGGAACCTGATCGGTGGCGAGTGGCTTGGCCCCAGCACGCGCCGCTACCTCGACAACCACAATCCGGCTGACCCCACCGACCTCATCGGCCGGTTTCCCGACTCAGGTCCCGCGGACATCGCGCGCGCGGTGGCGGCGGCCACCCGCGCCTTCGCGGCCTGGCGCCAGGTGCCTGCCCCCGCGCGGGGCGACCTGCTGCGCCGCCTCGGCGACCTGCTGGCCCGGGAGAAGGAGGCCCTGGCCCGGGGCATGACCCGCGAGATGGGCAAGGTCCTCACCGAGACCCGTGGCGATGTCCAGGAGGGGATCGATACCGCGTACTACGCTGCCAGCGAGGGTCGCCGGCTGTTCGGCCGGACCGTCCCCTCCGAGTTGCGCGCCAAGTGGGCCATGAGCTGGCGCCGGCCGATCGGGGTCTGCGGCCTCATCACCCCGTTCAACTTCCCGCTCGCCATCCCGACGTGGAAGATGTTTCCGGCACTGGTGTGCGGAAATACGGTGGTGCTCAAGCCGGCGGAGGACGTACCGTGGACGGCCCACCGGCTGGTCGAGCTGGCGGAAGAGGCCGGCTTCCCGCCCGGCGTGATCAACCTGGTGCACGGGCGCGGCGCGACCGCGGGGCAGGCGCTGGTGGAGCACCCCGATGTGCCGGTGCTCTCGTTCACCGGTTCCACCGCCACCGGCGCCCGCATCGGCGAGACCGCCGGGCGTCTGCACAAGCGGCTCTCGCTGGAGATGGGCGGCAAGAACGCCATGATCGTGCTCGACGACGCGGACCTCGACCTCGCCCTCGACGGCGTCCTCTGGGGCGCGTTCGGCACCACCGGCCAGCGGTGCACCGCCACCAGCCGGCTCCTGCTCCACCGGAAGGTGCACGATCGTTTCCTGGCCCGGCTGGCCGAACGCGCCGCGAGGCTTCGGCTCGGCGATGGCCAGGCCCCAGGCACCGAAATGGGGCCGCTCATCCATCAGGCTGCCCGTGACAAGGTCGAGGCGTACGTCGCGGTGGGGCGGGCCGCGGGGGCGGAGCTGGTCACCGGCGGGGCCCGGCCGCGCGGGGCGGCCCTGGCGCGGGGGTGGTTCTTTCAGCCGACGATCTTCGCCGGGGTCCGCCCGGGATCACGCCTGGAGCAGGAGGAGATCTTCGGCCCCGTGCTCAGCGTGGTGCGGATCGGTTCCCTCGACGAGGCCATCCGCGTCAGCAATGGCGTGCGCTACGGGCTCTCGAGCGCCGTGTACACCCGGGATGCCCAGGCCGCGTTCCGGGCCCTGGAGCAGCTGGACAACGGCATCACGTACATCAATGCCCCCACCATCGGCGCCGAGGCGCACCTGCCGTTTGGCGGGGTGAAGCAGACCGGTAACGGTCATCGCGAGGGTGGCTGGGAGGTCTACGAGTTCTATTCCGAGACGAAGGTGGGGTACGTCGACTATTCCGGGACGCTGCAGCGGGCCCAGATCGACAATTACGGAGACGGCGCCTGAGCGGGCCCGTCACCCCCGCTTGCGCCGGTTTTTCGGGGCGGCTAAGGTTCCCGGGGAAGCTCCTCCTGCCTGTGGTGAGGCATCGTCCATGCGCCCAATGCGAGTAGGTACCGGCAAGCGAGGGTCCGCGTCGTTCGACGAGGGCTCCCTCGACCAGTACCTGCGCGAAATCAGCCGCTATCCGCTGATCAATCAGGAGGAGGAGGTCCGCCTCGCCCAGCGCATCCGCGCCGGGGACGAGGAGGCGCTGGACAAGCTTGTCCGGAGCAACCTCCGGTTCGTCGTCTCGGTGGCCAAGAAGTACCAGAACCAGGGCGTGTCCCTCTCCGACCTGATCAACGAGGGCAACCTGGGCCTGATCCGCGCGGCCCACAAGTTCGACGAGACCAAGGGCATCAAGTTCATCAGCTACGCGGTCTGGTGGATCCGGCAGGCCATCCTCCAGGCGCTCGCCGAGCAGAGCCGCATCGTCCGGGTGCCGCTCAACCGCGCGGGCACGCTGCACCGCATCGGCAAGCGCTCCTCCGCGCTGCTCCAGGAGCTGGGCCGCGAGCCCACCCCGGCCGAGATCGCCGAGGGGATGGACATCACCATGGAGGAGGTCCAGAAGACCCTCTCCATCTCGCAGAACCACCTCTCCCTCGATGCGCCGCTCACCCCCGGTGAGGACAACAAGCTCCTCGACTACCTCCCCGACACCCAGAACGCCGGCCCCGACAGCGATACCTTCGAGAAGGCGCTCACGGAGTCGATCGAGGAGGTCCTCGGCACCCTGAAGGAGCGCGAGGCCAAGATCCTGCGGCTCTACTTCGGGCTCGATGGCCCGGAGCCGATGACGCTCGAGGAGATCGGGAGCCTGCTCGGCATCACCCGCGAGCGGGTCCGCCAGATCAAGGAGAAGGCGCTGACCCGGCTGCGCCACGTCAGCCGGGCCCGCGCCCTGGAGTCCTTCCTCACCTAGTGCCGCCCGCCGGTCAGCTCCCCCGCAGGATCCGCTCCACCTGCCCGAACTCGATCAGGAAGGCGTCATGCCCGTAGGGCGTGACGATCTCGGCGTACCGGGCGATGGCGCCACCCCTGCGGTACCCCTCCACCCACGCCCGCACCTCACTTGGGAAGTAGAGGATGTCGGTGTCGATCCCGACCCCGATCACCTCGCCGACCCGTCGGGCGGTCCGACCACCCGCCGCGGCCAGGTCGCCCACGTCCTGACTGTCCATGGCGTCCATGAGCGCCACGTAGCTTCGGGCATCGAAGCGGGCCACCAGCTTCTCCCCGTGTCGCCGCAGGTAGTGCTCCACGTCGAATCGCCCGGACACCCGCGTCTGCCGCCGGCCGAAGCGCTCGCCGAACTCCACCTGGGACCTGTAGGTGATCATCGCGATGGCCCGCGCGGCGGCGAGGCCAGCCACCGGTCCCTCGCCCGCGCGGTATCGTCCCCCAGCCCAGGCCGCATCGGCCTCGATGGCCAATCGCTGCGCGGCGTTCCAGGCGATCGCCTGCGCGCTGGCCACGGCCGGCGCCGCGAAGACCACCAGGCGGTCCACCGGCACCGGCGTCAGCAGGCCCCACTGCAGCGCCACCATGCCGCCGAGCGAGCCCCCGGTGACCAGCGCCAGTCGCCGGATCCCGAGCGCCTCGAGGAGCGGCTGGTGAGCGCGCGCCAGGTCCGCGCTGGTCAGGGCGGGGAAGCTCCCGTCCGCGATCTCCGCAGGACCGGATGAGCCGTAGCAGCTCCCCAGGAGGTTGGCGGCGAGGATCGGGTGCCGGCTGGTGTCCAGGGCCCGTCCCGGCCCGAGGAGGGGTTCCCACCAGTCGTCGATGTCGGCGCTCCCGGTGAGCGCGTGGAAAACGAGGATCCAGCCGTTGGCCGTCCCCAGGGCGGGGTCCCCGATCACCCGGTACTGCAGCTGGGCATCGTGGATGACGCCACCCCGCTCCGGGCGGAAGTCGCCCAGGGAGAGGGTGGCGCGCTGCGTCGGGGGCCCGGCGAGCGCGGTCATGACGCGCGACGCACCCGGGCGGGACACCGACGGTCGCCTTCGACGAGGACGCGGTGCACGATGCGGAGCGCGAGGGTAGCCTGCGCGTCGCGCACCAGCAGGCGCAGCCCGCTGGCGGCCGGCTGCCGGTCGAGCAGGAGCACCCCTTCCGCCACCAGCGCCTCCCGCAATCCCTCCGCGGCCTGCACCACGTCGCGGGGATCGGCGGCCAGCGCGGTGATGGCCGTGGTGCCCTCGCCGGCGGGCGCGGACGCGACGGCGCAGAGCCCTGGCGGCGCGCCCTCGGTTCCCACCACGCTGAGCGGCTCGTCCGAGGCCAGCGAACAGAACTCGAGCCTGACGCCCCGCTCCGCGGCCAGGGCGGCGGCGTCCGCCTGGACGATGCGGGCGCCCGCCGCGGTGAGCGCGGCAAGGAAGGCGTGCGGTGCTGCGGGAATCGGGCGCGACTCGGGCACCAGCTTCGGGTCGGCGGTCCGGAGCCCCTCCGCGTCCTTCACGAACAGCACCCGGCCGCCGCCGAGCGCGGCGGCGAGGGCGATGGCGGAGGTGTCGGTCCCCCCGCGCGCCAGCGTGGCCACCCGCCCGCGCTGCCAGCCCTGGAACCCGGTGATGACCGGGACGATCCCACGGGCCAGGTACTGCTGGATCCGTCGCGGCTCGATCCTCCGGATCTGCGCCCGGCCGAAGCGCCCCGCGGCACGGACACCCGCCTCCCGTGCATCCAGGGAGACGGCATGGACCTCGAGCCGGTTGAGGGCCAGCGCCAGCAGCGAGGCGGCGACCACCTCGCCGGTGGCGACGACCCGGTCCCGCTCCGCCGAATCCCCGGGGAGGGGCGGGGACGAGCCGTCCAGCCGCCGTGCCGCCGAACCGACCTCGTCGGCCAGGCCGAGCAGGCGGTCGGTCACGCCTCGCCGGGCGCTCGCGACTGCCACGACGGGCCCCCGGGCCGCGAGGCGCGCGACCCGCTGCGCCTCCGCGGCGATGCGCTCGGGGGAGGCCAAGGCATCCCCCCCGAGCTTGACCACGAGCGGGGTGGTCACCGGGCCGCTCCCGCCGTCGCGGCGCGTCCGGCGGTGGTCGCCGACTCGCCACCCAGGGCCTGGTCGAGGTCGGCGATCAGGTCACGGGCGTCCTCGAGGCCGGCCGAGATCCGGACGAGCTCGGGCACCACGCCGGTGGCCCGCTGCTGCTCGGGGGTGAGCTGCTCGTGCGTCGTGGACGCCGGGTGGATGATGAGGGACTTGGCATCGCCGACATTCGCCAGCAGCGAGAACAGCTTCACCCGGTCGATCAGCGCCCGGGCGGCCGTGGGCCCGCCCTTCACCCCGAAGGTCAGGACGCCCCCGAAGCCCCCTTCGAGGTACCGGGCGGCGTTCCGGTGCTCGGGGTGGGAGGTCAGTCCGGGGTACGACACCCACTCCACCCGCGGGTCCTTCTGCAGCCAGGTGGCGAGGGCCAGGGCGTTGTCCGCGTGCCGCCGGATCCGGAGCGGCAGGGTCTCGAGGCCCTGCAGGAACAGGAAGGCGTTGAACGGCGACAGTGCCGGGCCCAGGTCGCGCAACAGCTGGACCCGGAGCTTGATGATGAAGGCCAGGTTGCCGAACGCCTGGGTGTACACCAGCCCGTGGTACGACGGGTCGGGGGAGGAGAACTCGGGAAAGCGCGCCCGGGCCTGGTCGCTGGTCCAGTCGAAGGTGCCGGCATCGACCACGACGCCGCCGATGGAGGTGCCGTGCCCGCCGATCCACTTGGTGGCGGAGTGGACCACGATATCGGCGCCGTACTTGATGGGGCGGCACAGGGTCGCGGCCCCGAATGTGTTGTCCACCACCAGCGGGATCCCCGCCTGGTGGGCGATGTCGGCCAGGGCCGCGAAGTCCGGGACGTCGAGTCGCGGGTTGCCGATCGTCTCGACGTAGAGCGCGCGGGTGCCGGCGTTGATGGCCTGGCGCACGGCATCGAGGTTGTGGATGTCCACGAAGGTCGTGGTGATGCCCCACTTGGGCAGGGTGTACGCGAACAGGTTGTAGGTGCCGCCGTACAGCGTCTGGGAGGAGACGATGTTGTCTCCGGCCCGCGCCAGGTTGAGGATGGTTAGGGTCTCCGCGGCCTGGCCGCTGGCCACGCCGAGGGCCGCCGCGCCCCCTTCGAGCTCGGCGATGCGCTTCTCGAAGACGTCGGTCGTCGGGTTCATGATCCGGGTGTAGATGTTGCCGAACTCCCGGAGCCCGAACAGGTTGGCCGCGTGCTCGGTGCTGTTGAAGACGTAGCTGGTGGTGGCGTAGATCGGCACGGCCCGCGAGTTGGTCGTCGGGTCGGGGACCTGGCCGGCGTGGATGGCGAGCGTGTCAGGGTGGTACGTCATGGTCGGGCTCCTCGTGGTCAACGGTGACGGCTGGTTCGCGAATGCGAAACGGCCCGGTTCACGTTGGGTGAACCGGGCCGTCGGGGTCTCGTGGGGGTCGCTGAAGGAACTCAGGTCACCAATCCGAGACGCGCGCTGGCGCGGTCCACCCCGCGAGGGGTGCACATGCACACACAGCGACACATCTTGGGGCAGCGCGTCATGACTCTGATGCGTTTCCCTCGAAGCGCGCGGTGGGTACAAGCACAAACCCCCGCGGCAACGAGCGCGGGGGTTGATGACCCTACCGGCGCTTTAGCTCTTTGGTTTGGGGCCGGAGCCCCGGGCGGTAGCAAGTTGCCATAAATCCATCCGCCGGAAACCAACCTATGATCGGGTCCCGCATCCGTCAAGTAGCGGCTGCGGGCGAAGGCCAGGATCTCCCGTTAGAGCTCGCCCAGGTCCTCGAGGTCCTCGACCGTCGTGTCCGCCTCGGTCGTGGGGTACATCGCGATGCAGATGTAGTTGGCCGGGTGCGCCCGGGCCCACGCCCGGAAGGCCAGCTGCTGCTGCAGGGCCGCCTCCAGCTCGGCCCGGGCCGCCTCCGACACCGCCTCGAAGCCCTCCCGTTTGTGGCGGTGCATCTCCTGGATGCTCGCCGAGAGCAACGTGATCAGCAGGTCCCGATTGATGCACAGCTCCACCGGCATCAGCATGTTGATGCCGCGCGGCAGCGGATAGCCCCCGGTCGGGCGGTCCACCTTGGGCGCCTTCGGCGCCGGCTCCTGCGGGGCAGGGAGCTCGGGGTGCCAGTCGGTCATCAGGTGCCGGATGCGGTTCTTCATCGGGGGCGTCCGTAGTGGGAATCTCCTCTTATCGTCGGGCGGAGGCGGTGAAAACTTGAGGGCGCTGGCTTAGATTGAAAGTCCAAGTGGGATCAGCGGTTACACCCATCATCCGAGCCGGTCCATGGCCAGCAACCCGTCGTTCGACATTTCCACCGGTGCCGACCTGCAGGAGGTCGACAACGCCGTCAACCAGGCCGTGAAGGAGGTGGCCCAGCGCTACGACTTCAAGGGCACCCACTGCACCGTCGAGTTCGACCGCGAAAAGGCCGAGATCCGGCTGCACGCCGACGACGATTTCCGCATGGACCAGCTGCTGGACATCGTCCGGACCAAGATGATCAAGCGCGGGGTGCCGGTGAAGAACCTGAAGATCGGCGATCCGGTCGCCGCCACCGGCACCTCCGTCCGCCGGACGATCGGGTTGACGCAGGGCATCGAGACGGACGTCGCCAAGAAGGTCACCCGGGCCATCAAGGACCAGGGATTCAAGAAGGTCCAGGCGGCGATCCAGGGCGAGGAAATCCGGGTGACCGCTCCTTCCCGGGACGAACTCCAGGCCGTGATCGCGTTCCTCCGGGGTCAGGACTTCGGCATCGAGCTCAAGTTCGGGAACTACCGCGGGTGAGGCTCCCCCACGCCGCCTGGCGCCTCGGCGGCCCGGCCCTGCTCATTGCGATGCTCGTCACCTGCGCTCCGCAGGAGATCCCCGAGGCCGTCCCGGCGCCGGAGGGCCGTGCCCCCGAGATCCGGGTCGGCCTGATGACGGGGGCCGCGCGGGTGACCCTCGCCGGGGACAGCGGCCTGACCTTCACGGATGGCGAGGGTGCCGCCGTCGCCGCCGCCGACCCCGGGAGCCCCTGGCTGGCCCGGGCGGTGGAGGGCGGCTTCACGGTCGCGGGCTCCACGGGCTGGACCATCAGCGGGCAGGCGTCCGTGACCCTGGCCCCCCGGCAGGCCGGCGGGGTGATCCTCGTCAACGGCGCGGCATACCGGGGGACCGTGCAGCTCTTCCGTGACCGGAGCGGCCTGACGATCATCAACCGGGTCGGCATGGAGGACTACCTCACCGGCGTCCTCGGCGCCGAGATGGGCCGGCGGGACTCGGTCGAGGCGGCTGCCCTGGCCGCCCAGGCGATCGTCTCGCGGACCTTCGCCATCCGGAACCTGGGCAAGCGCGCGACGGAAGGCTTCGACCTCTACGCCACGGTGGTGGACCAGGTCTACGGTGGCGTGCCCGCCGAGTACCCGCTCGCCCGCTGGGCGGTTCAGTCGACGGCGGGGCAGATCGTGAGCTGGCAGGGCCTCCCGATCGACGCATTCTTCTTCTCCACCTGCGGCGGGCGGACCGCCACCGGCACCGAGGTCTTCGCCGCCGCCGACCGCCCCTACCTGCAATCGGTGCCGGACACCGACCCCGACGGCCAGCCTTACTGCCGTATCTCCCCCCGCTATCGCTGGCGTGAGGAGTGGACGGGCGCGCAGCTCGGCGAGGTGCTGCAGCGCTCCCTCCCCCCGGCGGCCGTCGGCGTCCGGGCCGAGGACGTGGTGCCGGTGCAGGGGGTGAGCGTCACCCGCCGGACCGGCAGCGACCGCGTGGCCTGGCTCAGCCTGACGATCCACCGAGGCGTGGTGACCGTGGAGGGGCCGGCGGTGCGCCGGGTCCTGCATCCCGTCGGCGAAGGGTCGCTTGCGGAGCGCGTTGTTCCAGCTGATCGAGACCCGCGCCGGCGCCCAGCTGGAGAAGCTGGTGGCGCAGGGCGGGGGCGGGCCACGGTGTGGGCTTCTGTCGGTGGGGGGGCGGTGGGGCGGGCACGTGCGGGGCAGGATGCGATGACGATCCTTCGTGCCTACTTTCCGGGCACGGATTTGAGCCGGGCGTACTGAGGGCACTCTCGAGGAGCGTGCATGTCCGACACCCTGAAGCTGGCGATCATCGGCGCCGGTGCGATCACCCAGGTGGCCCATCTTCCTGTGCTCCGCAAGCTAAAGGGCGTGCAGATCGTCGGGATCTGCGACACCGACCTTCCCAAGGCCAAGGCCCTTGCCGACCGCTTCCAGGTCCGGGACGCCTTCACCGACATCGAGGAGATCCTCGAGTACGAACAGCTCGATGCCGTGGCGATCTGCACCCCCAACCACCTGCATGAGCCGCACGTCCAGGCCGCGCTCTCGCGCGGGGTGCACGTGCTGGTGGAACGGCCGCTGGCCCTGAGCGCCGCCGGGGTGCAGAAGATCCTGCGGTTGGCTGAGAAGAAGAACCGGATCATCCAGGTCGGCATGAACCACCGCTACCGCAGCGACGTCCAGATCGTCCGCAGCTACGTGCAGAGCGGGGAACTGGGAAAACTGGAGAGCATCCGCGGCAGCTGGCACGTCTTCCGGCCGTCCCGCGCCCAGCTGGGCTGGCGGCAGCGCCGGGACGAGTCGGGCGGCGGGGCCATCCTGGACCTGGGCCATGCCATCCTCGACCTGGGGTTCTGGCTGGCCGGGGGGCCGACCCCGGTCCGGGTGAGCGCCAGCCTCACCGGCGGCGACGGCAACCGGGGGGTGGAACAGTCGGGCAGCGTGTTCGTCGTCTGCGAGGGCGGCTTCTCCATGTTCCTGGACGTGACCTGGCATCACGTCGGCGAGGGCGAGCGGTTCGGCCTCGGGCTGCGGGGAAGCAAGGGCACGGCGGGCATCAATCCCTTCCACGTCTGGAAGGAACTGCACGGGGTGCCCACCGATGTGGCGCCGACCGGCGCCATCGGGCGGGAGAACGCCTTCACCGCCTCCTACCGGGCGGAATGGGCCCACTTCCTCGCAGCGCTCCGCGGCGAGGCCAAGCCGTTCGACAACCAGGAACAGCTGATCCTGCACCGGGTGCTCGACGCCATCTACGAGTCGGCGGCGAAGGGGAAGGAAGTGGAGTTGTGAGAGTCAGCTCGGCGGCTCGGCGGCTCGGGGGCTCGGCGCTCCTGGCCGGTGTGCTGGCGACGGCCTTGTCCCTCCAGGCCGGGGCGCAGGTGCTTCCCGCGCCAACCGCCCAACCGCCCGTCCGCCTTGCCCCCGAACCCGGCGACGAACTCACGATTTCGGTCCTGACCATGGGCGTCGGGGCGGAGGTGTGGGAGCGGTTTGGCCACAACGCCATCGTGGTGGAGGACCGCAACCGCGGGACCAGCATCGCCTACAACTATGGCATGTTCAGCTTCCGGCAGGAGAACTTTCTGCTCAAGTTCGTCCAGGGCCGGATGCTCTACTGGATGGCGGGGTACCCGACGGCCGATGACGTGCCGCGCTACATCGACCGGCAGCGCTCGGTCTGGCAGCAGGAGTTGAACCTCACCCCCGCCCAGCGAGTCGCGCTCCGCGACTTCCTCGAGTGGAATGCCCAGGAGGAGCACAAGTACTACCGCTACGACTACTACCTGGACAACTGCTCCACGCGGGTCCGCGACGCGCTGGACCGGGTCCTCGGTGGCGCCATCGAACGCCAGTCGAGGATGCCGGGGCACAGCTTCCGCTTCCACACGCAGCGCCTCAACACGCACAATCCCCTGCTGTACACCGGCCTGATGCTCGCGCTCGGGGCCTCCGCCGACCAGCCCCGCACCCGCTGGGAGGAAATGTTCCTCCCACTCAAGCTGCATGAATACCTGCGGGAGATCCGCCTCCCAGACAGCGCGGGGGGCTTCGTGCCCCTGGTCAAGTCGGAGCGGGTGCTCTACGAGAGCACGACCTACCAGGTCCGGGAGGCGCCGCCGGCCTGGTGGCCCGGGTTCCTCGCGATCGGGGTGGCGCTGGGCGGGCTGCTCGCCTGGGCCGGTGCGCGCTACGGGCGGACCGGGGCGGGGCGGACGGTGTTCGTCTTCCCCGCCACCACGGTTGCGCTGCTGCTGGGCCTGGGCGGGATGATCCTCGCCGGCCTGTGGGCCTTCACGGATCACGTCATGGCGGGGCGGAACCAGAACGTGCTGCAGCTGCACGACCTGACCCTGGTCCTTGGGCTGCTGCTGCCCTGGGCCCGCGCCTCCCGGCCCGGGGTGGTGCGGGCGGTGCGGGTGCTGGCGTGGCTGGTGGCGGGCCTGTCGCTGGCGGGGGTGCTGCTCAAGCTGCTGCCGGTGGGGCCGCAGGTGAACGGGCAGGTGCTGGCCCTGCTGGTCCCGATCAACCTGGGGCTGGTGGCGGGGGTCCTCGCAGCCACCCGGCCGGCGCCCCGGCCGGCCTGATCAGGGGCGCGGGACGGCCAGGCTGTCCCGCCGACCCGCCTCGCTGGTCTCGTCCCAGGCCCTCGACTCAACGAAGATCCGGAACAGGTCGGCATCGAGCTGGCCGCGGGTCACTTCATCACCCAGGATGTCCAGCGCCCGGGTCACCGGCAGGGCGCGCTTGTAAGGGCGGTCCTGGGCGGTCAGGGCGTCGAAGATGTCGGCGATGGTCATCATCCGGGTCTGCAGGGGGATGGCCTCGCCCCGCACCTTCCGCGGGTAGCCGGTGCCATCGAGCTTCTCGTGGTGCCCCCGGGCGATCTCCGGCACCCGCGCGAGGCCCTTGGTCCAGGGGATCTTCCGCAGGAAGTCGAAGGTGTGGCTGACGTGGCTCTCGATCTCGAGCCGCTCCCGTTCGTCGAGGCTGCCCTTCCGGATGCTGAGGTGCTTCTGTTCCGCGGCCAGCAGGAAGGGCTGCGGCTGTCCGTCGATGTCCACGTACTGCATGGCCGCGAACTCCCCCAGCGCGGCGAAGTCCCCCTCGGCGAGCACCGTGGGCTCGTTCGAGGTCAGGACCACCTGCAGGAAGCGGTCGGCGGTGGCCAGCGCCTCCCGCTGCCGCGCCTCCAGGCCGGCCAGGAACGCGTCGTAGCCCTCCCGGCCGTGCCGCAGCAGGTAGTCGGCCCGCTCCTTCTCGAAGCTCCACTCTGCGCTCCGCCGCACGAAGGCGTGCCGCTGGCGGACCAGCGCGAGTTCGCCGTCGTAGAGCTTCTTGGCCTTGACCAGCACCTGCTCCCGCACGCCGACTTTGCCGAAGTCGTGCAGCAGGCCGGCGTAGCGCAGCTCGCGCAGCTGCTCACGGGTGAAGGTCACCCGCGCAAACGGCCCGTCCTGCAGGTGATCCACCGCCCGCGCGAGCGCCACGGTGCGGGTGGCCACCCGCTCGGAATGGCCGGAGGTCGTCGGGTCCCGCTGCTCGATGGCCAGCACCGCGGCCTTCACGAACCCCTCGAACAGGCGCTCGATCGATTCGTACAGCTGGCTGTTCTCGATCGAGACCGCGGCCTGGCCCGCCAGGGCTTTCACGATCTTCACCGTGTGCGGGCTGTAGGCGATCAACTGCCGGGTGGCCTCCTCCGGCGTGGTCAGCCGGGCGGCGAAGTCGCGCTTGCGGTTGAGCAGCTGCAGCACCCCGATCACGTCCCCGTGGTGGTTCTGCATCGGGATGACCAGCATGCTCCGGGTGCGGTACCCGTACCGCTCGTCGAACGAGCGGTTGAACGAGTACTCCACGTCCGGGGGCAGCATGTACACGTCCTCGATCGCCAGCGGCTCGCCCTCGGTGGCGGCGTAGCCGGCCAGCGAGGCGTGGTCGATCGGGATGGTGAACTCGACGAAGGGGATGTCGGGCCGGCTGTCGTTCTGGCTCAACTTGAACCGCAGCCGCCGGGTGCCGTGCTCATCGGTCTCGACGATGTACAGGCTTCCCGCGTCCGACTGGCTCACCCGGCGCGCCTGGGTCAGGATCAGGTCGAGCAGCGCGTTGGTGTCCTTCTCGGTGGTGAGCAGGACCCCGATGTTGGCGAGTTCCGACAGTTCGCTCAGCCGGGCGGTACTCTCCGCCCGGGCCCGGGCGTGGTCGCGGTGGGACGCCGACACCCGGAACGCGCTCCGGAGCGCCACCAGTAGTTGCCGCGGGCCGACCGGCGACCGCAGGAAGCCGCTCAGGAGCTCGGCGGGCAGGTCGCCGGGGACATCGTCCTCGCCGGCCTCGCCCAGCGCCAGAACGGCCACCCCCTGGTCCCGCAGGGCGGTGAGCACCTGGGGCGTGACGTGGGCCCGCGCCGCCGGATCCAGCAGGTAGGCGGTCGGTCGCTCCTCCCCGCGCACCTCGCCCGGCGTCTCCACCTCGCGCAGCTCCACGAGCTCGCTCTGCAGCGCGTGCGCCAGCAGCCGGGGGGACCAGGTGGGCGGGTGGTAGAGCAGGAAGCTCACGGGGCCGCCTGGACGATCGAATCCCGGGGCAGGGCGTTGACCCCGGTGACCAGCCGGTGGGGCCGCCGCGTCACCGCGTCGATGAAGTGCTCCAGCTTGGCGCTGACCACGTACATGTTGGTGATCGTGCGCTTGAGGTCCGGCGTCAGCTCGCGGGTGAGGCCCGTCATCGTGGTGGTCAGGGTGTCCGCGTCCCGGAGCAGCTGGCGGGCATCGGCCAGGGTCACGAGGAGGGAGTCCTGGAGGGTGCCCACCCGGGCATCAGAGCTCGCGATCAGGGCGTTTGCGCTCGCGATCGCGGGCCGCAGCTCGTCGAGCGCGGCCTGCATCCGTGTGAGCGTGCCCCGCACCTCGGGCGCGGTGGCGTTGAGCTGCGTCTCGGCCGCCTGGGCGGTGCGGTCGAGGGTAGCGAGCAGCTTGCGGGTGTCCCGGAGGATGTCCGAGACCTGGGTCTTGAGGCTGTCGGCGACCTCCTTCAGCGCGTCCGTGGCGATCTGCTTGAGCCCCGCCCGGATGGTGTCCCCTGGGGCGAGCGCCGCCTCGCGCTGGTTGGGCGGCACCAGCAGGGCCACCGAGGCGGCGCCGATGAGACCGCTGCTCGCGATCTCGGCCGAGGTGCCGAGCGGCAGGACGATCGGCACCCCGTTGGCGTAGCGCTCCCGCAGCCGCAGCGCCACCAGGAACTGCGGCGGGCCCATGGCCCCGCTGTCCACCAGCGGCGAGATCGCGGCCACCTCCCCGATGGCGAGGCCCTGGAGGTAGACCGGGGTGTCTTCCTTGAGGTCCTGCACCGAGGGGCTCAGCATGAAGATCGTGACCCGCCGCTCGGTCCAGCCGCGGGTCACCACCACGGCCAGTACCACGACCAGCAGGGCGCCGAGGACGAGGACGCCCACCAGCGCGTCGGCGGTGCGGGTGCGCATGCTCACCGGACCTCCTCGACAAGGCCGCGGGACATCCGGTAGGTGCGGTCCACCCGGGGGCGGATCAGGCTCGGCAGGTCAGGTCCGGTGAGGAACACGGTGCGTCGGGCTCCTTCTGCGGTTTCGCCGCCGCGCGCCGCCTCCAGCAGCTCGGCGGCCGCGCGGTCGGTGAGGCCATCGAACGGCTCCTCCAGCACGACCAGCTCCGGGTCGAAGGCCAGGGCCCGGGCCAGGGCGGCGCGGCGGCGGTCCTCAGCGTTCGCCTGCGCCGGGCGCAGGTCCGCCACCCGGCCCAGCCGAAGCTGGGCCATGATCACGTCCACCCGGCCCTCGATCTCCTTGCCGCGGAAGTCGCTCCCGAAGCGGAGGGGCAGCCGGATGTTGTCCCGCAGGGTGAGATTCTGCATCAGGCCGTCGCCGGCGGGAAGGTACCCGACCCTCCGGCGGAAGGCGAGTTGGACGCTCCGCTCCAGGCGGCCGATCTCGGTGCCGAGCGTGAGCACCTTCCCCAGGGCCGGCAGCTCGAGTCCGAGTGCCAGCCCGCCCAGCGTGTCCACGCCGCTGGTCTCGTCCCCCAGCACGGCCACCGTCTGCCGTGGCGCCAGTTCCAGGGTGAGGACCGTGTCGGGCCCCGCCGTGGCGAGCGGGATGCTCGACAGGGTGGAGCGGGCCGCACGTCCCACCGACACCTCGAGGAACGCCAGGGGCGAGGTCATCCGCCGAGCAACCCCACGATCACCGCCGCCAGGACGAAGATCACCGCCAGCGAGTGCACGGTGCCGCGGATCACCGCCTGCGGGATCTCGGTGGGGCCGCGCCGCACCGTCAGGCCCTCGTAAGCGGGGATGAGGCCGATGACCAGGCCGAAGAGGAGCCCCTTGAGCACGGTGAGGACCACGTCCTGCGTGGTCAGGTTGGCCAGCACGATGCCGAGGTAGCGCGCGCCGCTCATCCCGGCGAACACCCCCGCCGCGAGGTAGCCGCCCAGCAGGGCGATGACGTCGAACAGCACCATCAGCGTCATCACCGACGCCACGCAGCCGAACAGCCGGGGCAGCACCAGGTAGTGGTAGGGGTCGATCCCCATCCCCTTGAGGGCCCGCACTTCGCCCAGCACCGTATTGGTGGCGAGCTCGGCCGTGATCGCCGTGCCGCTGCGGCCCACCACGGCGATGGCCGTGAGCAGGGGGCCCAGCTCGCGGACGATCACCACCACCATCAGTTTCCCGATCAGCTCCGAGGCGCCGACCTTGTCCAGCTGCGCCAGAGTGCTGGAAATCGTCAGGTAGCTGAGCACCCCCGAGAGCAGGACGATCAGCCCCACCGCCTCCAGCGCGGTGAACCGGAGCTGGTTGAGCAGCACGCGCGTCGCCACCCGCCGCCCCGCGCCGGGGAGGGTCCCGAGCGAGGCGGCGGCCTCAAACGCGAAGCGCGCCAGCAGCCCGACCCGGGCCAGCCAGCGCGCCGTCCCGCGTCCCAGGGCCGCGAGCGTGTCGATCACGCCTCAGCTGCCCTGGACTTTCCTCAGGCCCTCCTGGGCCTCGGCGTAGTTCGGGAAAGCCTCGATCGCCTTGCTGAAGAACTCGGCGGCCTTTTCCTTCTCGCCGCGGTCCTGGTACAGCAGGGCCCGGCTGTAGTAGGTCAGGGCGGCGGTCGGCACGTTGCGCTGCCGCACTGCGGCGCCCAGTTCGGCGGGCAGTGGGGGCAGCTTGGTCTCGACCATCAGCCGCTCGGCCAGCGTCTGGATCAGCTTGAAGAGGTCATCGCGCTTGCCGTCGCTCTTGACCACCTTGATGATCTCGCTGGTCTCGACGTTCACGATCCGCGCGTCCATGCGGAAGCGGCCGTAGAGGTCCACGAAGCTGCCCATGATCATGTAGCGCGCGCCCACGAGCTTGCCGATGCGGGCCGCCGTGGCGGCGTCCACCCGGCCGTCCCGGGCGAGATTCTGCTCCGCCAGCATCGACTCGATGCCGTCGCGGTCCACCACGCGCGCGGCGGGGTTCTGGGCCAGCTCGCTGATGAGCATGCCCGGGATCCCCTTCTGCAGCGCCTCGAAGTTCTCCTTGTCCTGGCCGTAGGATCCGCCGTTCTCGAACGGGAGGACCGCGATGCCCGGACGGGTGTCCTGCCCCGCGAGCGGGGACAGGGCGGCCACGACCGCCAGGGAGAGGGCCAGCAATGCACGGCGTCGCATAGGTTCCAACCTCGTCAGAGGGTCAAGGACATCCCTTCCATGGCGGCTTCCAGTTGCAGGCCCGGGGCACGCGCCGCCGCGTAGCTCCGGGCTCCGATCACCAGGGCGTCCACGGCCCCGTCGTCATGCTCCGGCTCGTGATGAAACAGCACCAGCCGCCGGACACCCGCTTCGGCCGCCAGGTCCACCGCCTGCTCGGGAGTGGAATGCCCCCAGCCGGCGCGCGACTCGATCATGGCCTCCGAGTACATCCCATCGTGGATTAACGTATCCACCCCACCCAGGAATCTCACCAGCTCCCGGCGCCAGTCCGGCGGGACGTCGTAACTGCCGCCCGCCCCGAGCTCGTTGTCCGTGAGGTAGGCGATCGTACGCCCGCCCCGCGCCGGCACCAGCTTGTAGCCCAGCGTCGTCCCGGGATGGCGCAGCCGGAACGCCTCCACCAGGAAACCGTCGATCTCGAACCGCCCCCCGCTGATCTCGGTGATCCGCAGGTCGGCCGCGAGGGCCTTGAGCGGGACCGGGAACACCACCGGGTCCATCTGCCGGTCCAGGATCTCCTCCAGCGGGACGCCCGCCTGCGCCGCGCCGTAGATCCGCACGCTGTTGCCCCGGGTATTCAGGGGCTGGAAGAAGGGCAGGCCCTGAATATGGTCCCAGTGCGTATGCGAGAGGAGGATGTCGAGGTTCATCGGCATCGAGGCCACGCGCATCAGCTCCCGACCGAGCAGGCGGATGCCGCTGCCCGCGTCGAGGATGACGAGCTGGTCCCTGGCGCCGGTGACCGCCACGCAGGAGGTGTTCCCGCCGTACCGCGCGGTGTGCACGCCTGGCGTCGGGATGGACCCCCGGGTCCCCCAGAAGGTGACGGTGTAGGCCACGACTCCTCTCGGTTACAGCCGGTAGAACGGTGCAAGGACTCTGCCATCCGGGACGCCGCCGGCCCTCACGCCGCCGGCGTGCGCCGGATCACGAACGCCCGGCGGCCCGCTCCAGCAGCTGGCGGTTGGTGATCGTGATTTCCTTCCGGGTGACCTGAATCAGGTCCCGCTCCACGAAGTCCCGCATGGTCCGCGAGACCGTCTCGCGGCTGGAGCCGATCATCTGCGCGATGACGTGGTGGGTGATCTTCTTCGTGACCCGGTCGCCCCCCTCCTCCTCCGCCATGCGCAGGATGAGGTCCGCGACCCGGCCGTTGACGTCGAGCAGGACCAGGCTGCCGATCTTCTCGTCGGCCCGCCGCAGCCGCCGGGAGAGCTCCCGCATCAGGGCGATCGCCACCTCGGGGGAGGTCCGCAGCCGGGTCTGGAAATCCTCCCGCCGCAGGACCAGCACCGAGGCGTCCGTCATCGCGATGACCGTGGCCGACCGGGGCTGGTCATCGATGAGCGCCATCTCCCCGAAGAAGCTCCCCTCGCTCAGGACCGACAGGATCACTTCCCGCCCGTCCTCGCCGATCAGCACCACCTTGACCTGGCCGGCCGCCACCAGGAACAGGGCGTCCCCGGGGTCGTCCTCGAAGACGATGACGCTGCCTTTGGGATAGCTTCGCTCCCGGACGAGTTCCGCGAAGGCGGTGATGTCGCTTTCGCGCATCGACGCGAACAGCGGCACCTTCTTGAGCACCTCTAGGGGGCTGAGCGGCACGAGGCCCTCGACATGGTGGAAGTATAGGTAAACACGATAGTTAGGTCCCTCCGTGGTGTCAAACCGACTCGGCGTGGGACCGGGGCCGGCGGCGCCGGGTGACCTGGCGAGGTCGCAGAATCGGACAGGGCAGGGACCTGGGGGCGGGCGGGGTCCACCGGGTGGGCCAGGGGTCCCCAGCGCCATGACGCCCGTTGCCTTCCCATCGGCTAAGCGGCTATATTGCCGAGCTTTACGAGCGCCTGCATCGGGCGCCGGGAACAGCGCACAGGAGCGAACAGTGAAGGCGAACGTCCATCCGGTCTACCACAAGCTGATGGTGAAGTGTGCGTGCGGGAACGAGTTCGAGACCCGCTCCACCAGCACCAACGTGCACGTCGAAATCTGCGCCAAGTGCCACCCGTACTTCACCGGCCGCCAGCGCCTGGTGGACACGCAGGGGCGCGTGGACCGGTTCCGCAAGAAGTACTCGGGCGACAAGGCCGCCGCCGGCCCGCAGAGCTAGCACGTGGAGGCCCGACTCCGCCAGGCGCTCGCCCGGGCGGAGGAGGTCGCCACGGCGCTGGCCGACCCCTCGACCGCGGCCGACCCAGCCAAGCTCCGCGCGCTCGGTAGGGAACACAACCGGCTGGCGCCGGTCGTCCAGCTGGCCGACCGGCTGCAGAAGCTGCAGGACGCCCTCGCGCAGGCTCGGGAGATGGCCGGAGAGGCCGATCCCGAGCTCGCCGCGCTCGCCAAGGACGATCTCGACCGCCTGCCCATCGAGATCGCCCCGCTCGAAGCCCAGCTCCACGAACTCCTGCTGCCTCGCGACCCCCTCGACGACCGCGATGCCATCGTCGAGATCCGGGCCGGCACCGGCGGCGACGAAGCGGCCCTCTTCGCGGCCGACCTCTTTCGCATGTACCAGCGTTTCCTGCAGCGGCGGGGCCTCACGGTCGAGGTCATCTCGCTGAGCGATGGCACCTCCGGTGGCATCAAGGAGGCCATCTTCGCGGCCCGGGGCGATGACGCGTTCGGGCTGCTGCGGCGCGAGGCCGGGGTGCACCGGGTGCAGCGGGTGCCCGCCACCGAGTCGGCGGGGCGCATTCATACCTCCGCCGCGACGGTCGCCGTCCTGCCCGAGGCGGAGGAGGTGGACGTCACGATCCACCCCAACGACCTCCGGATCGACGTCTTCCGCTCGGGTGGCCCCGGGGGCCAGAGCGTGAACACCACCGACAGCGCGGTGCGGATCACCCACCTGCCGACCGGGCTGGTCGTCTCGCAGCAGGACCAGAAGTCCCAGCTGCAGAACAAGCTCAAGGCCATGGAAGTCCT
This sequence comes from Gemmatimonadales bacterium, assembly GCA_044221045.1. GTDB lineage: Bacteria > Gemmatimonadota > Gemmatimonadetes > Gemmatimonadales > GWC2-71-9 > JADJOM01. Next base: position 4,863 of record JBGAPX010000039.1, on the reverse strand, counting down.
CCGGGCCCGGCTGCTCGACCGGCGCATCGCCGAGCAGGAGGCGGCCCGCTCCCGCGATCGCCGCGCCATGGTGGGGACCGGTGATCGCTCGGCCAAGATCCGCACCTACAACTTCCCGCAGAGCCGGGTGACCGATCACCGGATCAACCTGTCAGTGCACGACCTGCAGGGCGTACTCGATGGCAAGCTGGATGAGTTCATCGACGCCCTGCGCATGGCCAGCCGGCAGGAGCAGCTCGGTGACTGAGGCGCCGCCCCTCCACGCCCTGCTCGGCGAGGGGGCGGACGAGTTACGGCAGCGGGGCATTGTGGAGCCCCGGCGGGAGGCGGTCCGGATCTGGGCCGACCTGGCCGGCCTGCCCAGCTACGCCCTGCCGGCCAGCGCCCCGGCACCGGAACCTGAAGCCGCCAGCCGGTTCCGCCACGCCATCGCGCGACGGGCCGGGGGCGAGCCGCTCGCCTACGTCACGGGCGTGGTGGGCTTCCGGCGGCTGACGCTGCGCGCGGACCGGCGGGCCCTGATTCCGCGGCCGGAGACGGAAGGCCTGGTGGAGCTGGTGCTAGCTCAGGCAGGCACGGGTGTCGTGGCGGATGTCGGTACCGGGTCGGGATGCATTGCGCTGGCGCTGGCGGACGAGGGGCGGTACCGGCTGGTGCTCGGGATCGATAGGTCCCTGGAGGCCCTGGCGCTCGCGGCGGAAAACCGTGCCCGGACGGGCCTCCCCGTGACCCTCCTCGCGGGGGATCTCCTGGAGGCCGTCGGCCCGGCCACCCTGGACGCCGTGGTCTCGAATCCGCCCTATCTTACGGAGGCGGAATACCAGGCGCTGGAGCCCGGCGTCCGGGACCACGAACCCCGCGCGGCGCTCGCCAGCGGCGTGGACGGCCTGGCGGACACCCGCCGGGTGCTGCTGCAGGCGGCCCGGGCGCTTCGGCCCGGTGGGCTGGTGGCGTTGGAGATCGATGCGACCCGCGCCGCGGACGGGCTGGCCCTCGCTGCGGCGGCGGAGCTGGCCATGGCGACGGTGCGGGATGACCTTTTCGGCCGCGCGCGGTACCTCCTCGCGCGGAGGAGCGAGCACTCGTGATCTGGGACAAGGCAGAGGAACTGGGCCGGATGATCGGCCAGACGCAGGAGTACAAGGCGCTCCGGCGGGCGGAGAGCGCCCTGCGGGAGGACACCGAGGCGCAGGCCAAGGTGGAACTGATCCAGAAGCTTGCGCGCCAGATGGATGAACTCGTCTCCCAGGGCCAGATGCCCGACCAGGCGACCGCGGAGACCTACGAGACCGCGGTGCGGGAGCTCGAGGTGAGCCCCACCGGCCAGGCCTACGCCGTGGCCCGCGCCAACTTCGAGAAGGTGATGATCCGGGTGAACCAGCTGATCGGCCAGGGCATGGAGAAGGGCGCGACCAGCAGCATCATCACCCTCGGATGACACCGGGCGGCTTCCTCGTGGTCGAGGGGCCGGAGGGGGCGGGAAAGAGCACCCTGGTCCGCGCCCTCGCCGAGCGGCTGCGCGCGTCGGGCGCCGACCCCGTGCTGGTACGCGAGCCCGGCGGAACCCCGGTCGCCGAGCGGATCCGGTCGGTGCTCCTGGATCCGGCGCACCCGATTGAGCCGGTCAGCGAGCTTTACCTGTTCCTGGCAGCCCGCGCCGACCTGGTGGCCAGGGTGATCACCCCGGCGCTGGCGGCTGGCCGGACGGTCATCGCGGACCGGTTCCAGCTCTCGACCGAGGCCTACCAGTGCGGCGGGCGGGGCATCGACCGGGCGCTCTTCCTGTCGGCCAACCGGGCCGCCACGGGGGGCCTGGAACCAGACCTCACCCTGGTGCTTGACCTGCCCTCGGAACTCGGGCTCGAGCGAATCCGTCGGGCCGGGCAGGGGCTGGACCGGATCGAGCGGGCGGGGCGTGAGTTCCACGAGCGGGTCGGGGCGGTGTTCCGGAATGCGACCGGGCCCGGCGTGGTCCATCTGGACGCGGCCCTGCCGCCGGAACAGCTCTTGCGCTTGGCCTGGGAGGCCCTCCGCTCCGCGGGGGTGGGGGCGGGCAGAGAGACGGCAGGTTAGCTTACGAAAGCCGGGGGCACGGCCGGGCACGGCCGGCGCGGCCCCGAGACCCGGAGGTCGTCATGCGGCAGCGGTGGGGGCTGATCGCCCTGGTGGCGGTCATTTCGTTCTTTACGGGCGGCTGGCTGCTCCAGCGCGGCACCTCCCGGGATGGCGACGTGTACCAGCAGGCGCGCCTGTTCGACGACGTGCTGTCGCACGTGAGCGCCTACTATGTCGATTCCATCCCGCAGAGCGAACTGTACCAGCGGGCCACGACCGGGATGCTGGAGCAGCTCAAGGACCCCTACTCGGTCCTGCTCCAGAACGATGACTACAAGCAGCTGACCGAGACCACCACCGGCAATTACGGCGGCCTGGGCATCCAGATCGACGTCCGGGACGGCTGGATCACGGTGGTGGCGCCGCTGCCCGAGACGCCGGCCGAGCGGGCCGGGGTCGAGACTGGCGACCAGATCATCTCCGTGGATGCCAAGTCCACCGAAGGCTGGACCAACGACCAGGCGGTCAAGGCGCTCCGGGGCACCCCGGGCAGCGCCGTGGAGCTCAAGATCCGCCGGGCAGGGTTCGCGCAGCCGATCGTCTACCAGCTTACCCGGGCCACCATCCACGTCCGGTCGGTGCCGCCGGGGAATCTCTTCCCTGGCAACATCGGCTACATCTCGCTCAATCCCGTCGCGGAGAGCTCCACCCAGGAGCTGCGCCGCGAGATCAGCGCCCTGCTCGGCAAGGGCATGAAGAGCCTGATCCTGGACCTTCGCGGCAACCCGGGCGGGCTGCTCGACCAGGGCGTGAAGGTGGCGGACCTCTTCCTGGACAGCCAGCAGGAAATCGTCTCCACGCGCGGCCGCGCGCGGGGCGCCACCAAGCAGTTCACCGACCAGGCCCGCCAGGAATGGCCGTCCCTGCCCATCGTGGTGCTGGTCAACGACGGCACGGCGAGCGCCGCGGAGATCATCTCGGGCGCGCTGCAGGACCACGACCGCGCGGTCGTGGTCGGTGTCCCGACCTTCGGAAAGGGCCTGGTGCAGACCCTGTTCCCGTTCTCCGAGAATACGGCCCTCAAGCTGACTACCGGCCGCTGGTACACGCCCAGCGGACGGACCATCCAGCGCAAGGTGCGGAGTGAGGAAGATCAGGCGTCCGTGGCCGCGGCCGACGCCGCCCACAAGCCGACGGACAGCACCGCGGCCGACTCCGCCCGCCCGATCTACCACACCGACAGCGGCCGCCTGGTCCGCGGCGGGGGTGGCATCGTCCCCGACCTGATTGTCCGGCAGGATTCGCTCACCGACCAGGAGCGGGCCTTCGCGACGGCGCTGGCGTCCAAGTTCACCGAGTACCGCGACGCCATCACGGCCACCGCGCTCCAGGTCAAGACCGACAAGGGCGTCTCCAGCGAGAGCTTCGCGGTGACGCCGGCCATGCGCGCCGAGGTGCTGCGGCGCCTGCGCGGCAAGGGCGTGGAGATCACCCCCGAGCTGTTCGCCAAGGCGGGCACGCTGATCGACGAGCAGCTCGGTTACGAGATCGCGCGCTACGTGTTCGGACGGCCGGCGGAGTTCCGCCGGCGTGCGCATGACGACCGGCAGATGCAGGTGGCGCTCGACCTCCTCGGCCGGGCCCAGACCCCGAAGGACCTGCTCTCGGTGGCCATGACCCAGGCCGCGTCGACGGCCCCGTCGGCCTCCCGGAACTAGCGATCCCGCCGGCGCTGGAGGTCCCCGCCGCCTTCGCCGTCGGTCTGCTGGTGGGCGTGCTGTCGGCCGTGGCTGGGGTGGGTGGCGGGGTTCTGATGGTGCCGTTCCTCTACGCGATCTACGCCGGGACGCCGGTGACGCACTCCGCCCAGACGGTCGTGGCCCACGCGACCAGTCTGGGCGTCGCGTTTGTGACCTCGACGATCGGCACCTGGCGGTACGCGCGCGCCCGGGCGATTGCCTGGCGGCCCGCGGTGGCTTACGCCCTTCCCGGCATCCTGTCGGCATTCGTCGTGGCGCGCATCCTGACCAAGGTGGGCGAGGCACACTGGGTGCGCGCGGCCTTCGGCGGATTCCTCCTCTTCTCCGCCTGGGACCTGGCCCGCCGCGCGCGCCAGGAGCACACGGAGCAGGGAGCGGTCCCGACGACCCACTCCTGGGGCTGGCTGGTCGCGGTCGGGTTCGTCGGTGGCGCCCTCTCGGCCCTGCTCGGGATCGGCGGGGGACTGATCGCGGTACCGGTGCTCCTGTACGTGGGCAAGCTGCCCATCAAGTCGGTCGCCCCGACCGCGCTGGCGGGGGTATGCCTCACCACGCTCTCGGGCGGACTCGGCTACCTCACCGCGGGTGAAGGCCCTCCCGTCTCGGCCTCCATGGCGGGATTCCTCGACCTCCGGATGGCATGGCCGCTGGCTCTCGGCGCGGCGGTCACGGTCCCGCTCGGGGTCCGCGTCAACCGGAAGGCCAGTCCCCCGACACTTTACTGGCTGTTCGCGACGATCTTCGCCGGCATCGGCTGCTGGCTCATCGGCGCATGGCTGGCCGGGCGCCCGGGATGATCGCGATCGTCGGCGGCGGCCGCATGGGCCGCGGGCTGGCGGGGGCGCTGGCGGCAGCCGGGGAGCGCGTGGAGCTGGCGTCGGGACGCGGTCCGGGCGCGGGCGAGGCGGCGGAGGTGGCCGCCGGGGCCGCCACGGTGATCCTGGCGGTGCCGGACGACGCCATCGCGACCGTGGCCCGCGGGCTCGCGGAGCGGGGCGCTGTCACCGCCGATCAGGTGGTGCTGCACCTCTCCGGCCTGCACGACCAC
>JBGAPX010000038.1:0-28965 GCA_044221045.1 Gemmatimonadales bacterium | reverse complement strand
GCGACTTCCGCTGGAACCTGCAGGCCACGGGCTGCGGCCAGCCGCCGGCCGGCCGGATCACCGTGGCCGACGGCGCCCCGCACGTCCGGTTCGAGCAGATGACGGTCGGGGGCGAGAGCGCATGATCCTCCCCCTCCTCGAACGCGCCGCCCGCCGCGCGGCGCTCGCCGATGCGGTCCACAAGACCGACGAGACCACCACGGTGACCTTCGTCGATGGGTGTCCCGTCGGGGCCCGCACCACCCTGTACCAGGGGGTGAACCTCCGCGTGGTGAGCGAGGGGCGTGCCGGCACCGCCGGGAGCGTGGTGGAGGATCCTGACGACCTGCTCGACCGCGCGCTCGCCTCGGCCGCGCTCGGCGAACCCACCAGCCTCAGCCTGCCGCGCCAGGCCGCCCTCCCGTCGGTGGTCACCCACGTCCCGCGCGCCGCCGCCGCCACCCTCGCCGAGCTGGCCGACCTGGGTCACCTGGTCCGCGACCGGCTCGGCAGCGAGCGGGTGAACCTCGGGCTCACCATCGAGCGCTCCCTGGGCCAGGTGCGGGTGGCCAACACCGCCGGTCTCGATGCGGAGTACGATGTCTCGCTCGTCGTCTTCGCGGTCCAGGCGGCGCGGCAGCAGGAGGGCCGCCGCCTGGTCGTCGAGGCGGCCCTCGCCGGCGCCGACCTGCCCTCGCTGACCGATCTCGAGCTGCTGGTGGCCATGCTGCGGCAGCGCTTTGCCTGGGCGGAACGGAATGCCGAGGCCCCCATGGGCCGGCAGCGCGTGGGCTTCCTCCCGACGGCCCTGCCGCCGCTCCTGGCGGCGGTGGAACAGGCGCTGGTGGGCAAGGCGGCGCTGCACGGCGGCTCCCCACTCGCGCGCCAGCGCGGGGCCCGGGCCTACAGCGAGCTCCTCACCCTGGTCGACGATCCGCTCCTCGACGGCCGGCCCGGCTCCCGGCCGCTCGACGACGAGGGCGTCCCCAGCCGCCGCCTGTCCCTGGTCGAGGCGGGGCAGGTGGCCGGGATCATCTATGATCTCGAGACGGCGGGGCGGGTGGGCGCCACCCCCACGGGTCACGGACGGCGGAGCACCTTCGCCAAGCCGCAGGCCGCCTGCACCAGCACCGGTCCTCGGGCGGGGGCCGCCAGCAGGACGACATCCTCGCGACGATCGGTGACGGGCTGGTGGTGGAACAGCTCCGGCCCGGCACCCATGCCGACATGATGGGTGGGGGACGTTCGCACTGCCGGCCGCGCTGGCCTGGCGGGTCCAGGCGGGGGAAATCGTGGGGCTGGTCCCGGAGGTGACGGTGGCCGGCAACGTGCACGACCTGTTCGCCCGCCTGCTGGCGGTGGGGCGGGACCTGATGTGGGTGGGGAGCCGCGCCATGCCGCCCGTGGTGGTGGATGGCGTGTCGGTGTTCTAGAAGAGGTACCGCCGGGCCAGCCAGTAGACCAGGTAGAGCGCCCCGATCCCCGCGGCCCAGATGCCCAGATCCCGGAAGAAGTCCAGCGTCCGGGCAGCCCCGGACGCCGGTTCGTGGTCCACCGACTTGTTCTTCCGGACGTTATAGGCGCACATCGGGCTCAGGCGCCGAGGGCGTCCAGGTAGTTGGCGCCCTCCGCCATCCGGGTGTAGAGGATCTGCAGCGTCTCGGGCGCGCCCGCGAGGAAGCGGCAGCGCTCCTCGCCGCGGGAGCGGCACTCCACCTCCATCACGCCCAGCGTGGTGGACGACACCCGGCTCAGGAATTCCGCCAGCAGGCCGCTGGAGATATGGCAGGACGGGTACGAGGCGCCGGAGGCGGGGTCGGCCTCGGCCCAGTCGGTGGAATCGATGGCGATCACGGCGGACGTGACCGGCGAGACCCGGACCGTCCCCCACCCGTATTCCTCGAAGAACGCCGAGAGCGTCTCGCCCAGGTGCCGCACGTCGAGCGAGGCGGGCCGGCTCACCGCGTAGTGCTCCGCCAGCCAGCCGGCGTAGACCTCGTACAGGGCGGCGCCACCCGCGAAGCCCGCCTCCTGCAGCCAGGTGGCGGCCTGCATCCCGGCATCCCGCTCCAGGACCTGGCGCAGGTGGTGCAGGGTCTGGCGGGACAGGAGGACGGCTTTGGCCGGTGCGGCGACGGCGGACGGCGACATGCGGTAGGCTCCGAAGGGACGTCGAAGGTTAGGGTCGGGTGGAGCACCCGGCAAGCCCCGCGGTACGGGGCCGGGTGTGCCCCGGCCCGGGGATCATCCCCGGGCCCGCCGCAGCAGCTCGGCCTCATCGATGATCTCGATGCCCAGGCCGCGGGCCTTCTCCAGCTTGCTTCCTGCATCATCGCCGGCCACCACGGCGTCGGTCTTCTTGCTCACGCTGCCCGTCACCCGGCCCCCGGCCTGCTCGATCAGGTCCGTGGCCGCCTGGCGTGACAGCGTGGGCAGCGTACCCGTCAGCACGTAGGCCTTGCCGGCCAGGGGGCCATCGGCCGCGACGGCGCGGGGCTCGGCCAGTGTGAGCCCGGCGGCCGCGAGGCGCTCCACCAGCGTGCGGCTGGCCGGGGTCTCGAAGAACTCCACGACCGCGGCGGCGATCGTCGGGCCCACGCCCGGCACCGCCTCGACCTCCGCGAGCGTGGCGGCCGCCAGCGCCGTCATGGTGCCGAAGCGGCGGGCCAGGAGCTGGGCCACGGTCTTGCCCACGTGCCGGATCCCGAGCCCGAACAGCACCAGCGAGAGCGGCCGGGTGCGGGAGGCCGCGATCGCCGCGACCAGCTGGGTGGCCGACTGCTCCGCGAACCGGTCCAGCTGCACCAGTCGGTCGACCTCGAGGCCGTACAGGTCGGCGACGTCGCGGATGAGCCCGGCGTCGAGCAGCTGCCGCACCCGTTCGTACCCCAGTCCCCGGATGTCCATCGCGTCGCGCGAGGCGAAGTGGACGATGCCCTCCAGCACCCGGCCCGGGCAGGCGGGGTTGGGGCAGTACCGGACCGCCTCGTCCTCGTCGCGGAGCACCGGCGTGTCGCAGCGCGGGCAGGCCGCGGGCATCCGGAACGGCCGTTCGGTGCCATCCCGCCGCTCCGGCAGCGGCCCCACCACCTGCGGGATCACCTCCCCGGCCCGGATCACCTCGACCCAGTCGCCGATGCGGAGGTCCTTGGCCTCGATCAGGTCCTCGTTGTGGAGCGTGGCGCTGGAGACCGTCACGCCGCCCACCTCCACCGGGGCGAGCACCGCCCACGGGTTGAGCGCCCCGGTGCGCCCCACGTTGATCTGGATGTCGAGCAGCCGCGTGACCGCGACCTCGGGCGCGAACTTCCGCGCGATCGCCCAGCGCGGCTCCCGGTCGCTCACGCTGCCCAGCTCGGTGTGCAGCGCCAGCCGGTCGATCTTGACCACCACGCCGTCGGCGTCGAAGGGCAGGGCGCGGAGCTCCTCGTGCAGCTCCGCCACGGCCGCGTGCACCGAGGCGAGGTCGGGGTGCCGCCGCCGGTGCGGCTCCACCGGGAAGCCCCAGGCGGCGAGCGCCTCGAGGATCTCCCATTGGGTGCGCGCCGTGAGCGTCCCCTCGATGACCTCCACGTGGAAGGCGTACATCCGGAGCCGTCGGCGGCGGGTGAGCTTCGGGTCGAGCAGCTTGAGGCTGCCGGCGGCGGTGTTGCGCGGGTTGGCGTAGAGCGGCTCGCCCGCCTCCTCCCGCTCCCGGTTGAGCCGCTCGAAGGCTCGGCGCGGGAGGTAGACCTCGCCCCGGATCTCCATGAGAGTCGGCCAGCCCGCGCCGGCCAGCCGGAGCGGCACGTCGGGGAGCGTCTTCAGGTTCTCGGTGATGAGCTCACCTACCCGGCCGTTGCCCCGCGTGGCCCCGCTCGCCAGCCGGCCGTCCCGGTACGTCAGGCTCACCGCCGAGCCGTCGATCTTCACCTCGGTGGTGTAGCCCCCCGCCCGCGCGTCCTCGGTGAGGCGCGCGTTGCGGTCCTCCCACGCTGTGAGCTCCTCCGGCGTGAAGGCGTTGGCCAGCGACATCATGGGGCGCAGGTGGGTGTGCTTGCGGAGGGCCGACGCCGGCTCGGCCCCGACGCGCTGGGTGGGGCTGTCCGGCAGGCGGAGCGCGGGGTGTGCCTCCTCGAGGGCCCGCAGCTCCACCATCCAGCGGTCATACTCCGCGTCGGAGACCTCCGGCGCGTCGAGCACGTAATAGGCGTGGTTGGCGCGGTCGATGAGCGCGCGCAGCCGCGCGGCCTGGTCGGCGGGGGTCATGGGCGGGCTTACCGCGCCGCGGCCTCCTGCTGCAGCACGGTCAGCGCCACGCCGACCAGCCGCTCGATCTCCTCCGCGCTCGCCCTGGCGAGCACGCCCTCGCTCCACGGCCCCTCCCGCGAGGCGAACTCGTCCAGCAGCCGGCGCAGGAATCCCACCAGCGCCACCCGCTCCCGTTCCACGGCGCGGCTGCTGGTGTCGCCCACCCGCTGCTGCAGCTTCTCGAAGCGGTGGGCGTTGCGGAGCGCCTTGGCGGTCAGGCTCGCCACCACCTGGCAGAAGCGCACGTCTGCCTCGGAGAAGGCGGGGCCGTCGCGGAAGGTGCGCAGCAGGATCGCGCCGATCGAGGCACCCCGCCAGGTGATGGGCACCACGGTGATCGAGCGGACCTTCCGGGTGTCGAAGGCGCCCTTGAGGTGCGCCATCGTGGGATCCTGCTCCACGTCCGGGATGTAGACCGTCTCGCCGTCGGTCAGCGCGCGGCGGAGCTCCGGGTAGCGATCGAGGTCGACCACGTAGTTCCGGATGCTCGGGTCCTCGAAGCTGGCCACCAGCCGCGCCGTCCGGCCGTCCCGTTCCGCCAGGAAGATGGACGACCGGTCCAGGCCGAAGGCCTCGCCCAGCCGCCGGGCGATCGACTGCATGATGTCCACGAAGTGCAGCGAGCCGGCCAGCTCCTGCAGGATCTCGATGATGGCGAGCAGGTGCTTCCGCTCGTGCTCCAGCTCCCGCACCCGGGACTGGAGCCGCTCCATTTCGTCGGACAGGACGGCCTGAACGGTCATGGGATCGTCTGGTAGGGGTGCCGAATTGTCACCGCATGGCGGAGGTCGGTCAAGCGGGGGTACCTTTCCTCCCCACTCTACGGAGGACCGATGCGCCAGGACCCTGACCGCCGCCACCGGGAGCCGGACGCCGACGCGGACACCCACCTCGACGCGCCCGCCGGCGACCGCTCCAGCTTCCTGACCGGCCTGGTGATCGGCGCCGCGGTGGGTGCCGGCCTGGCCCTGCTGTTCGCCCCGGCCTCCGGCGAGGAGACCCGCCGGATCGTCCGCAAGCGGAGCCGGGCACTGGCCCGGGACGCCCGGGAGGGCATCGAGGCGCTCCGCTCGGGCGCCGGTCGCACCCTGCGGGAAAAGAAGGAAGCCCTGCGCGAGCGGATGGCGCAGGGCCTCGAGGACCTCGGCGAGGAGTTCGGCGTCTAGCGCCCCTTGTCCGCCTTGCCGTGGATCCGCCGCTCCAGCGCCTGGGCCTGGTCCTTGTAGGCCGGGTCCATGACGTCGAAGACCGGCAGCCGCGCGATCTCCTCCAGCTGGCTGCGGGCCTCGCTGTAGCGGCCCCGCTCGATCAGGATCTCCGCCAGGTCCAGGCGGTGGTAGATCGTCTCGGGGCTGGCCGCCACCGCCCGGTCCATGTACACCACCGCGCTGTCCCAGCTCGCCGCGCTGAAGATCTTCCCGCCCAGGAAGTTCTTCGCGAAGAACCGCTCCAGCCCCGACAGCCGCATGATCTCCGCGTTCCACCGGCCCATCACGTGGTAGGCCTTGTGGTTCGAGGCGTCGAGTTCGAGCGCCCGCAGCGCCTCCGCCCGGATCTCGCCGGCGCGCCGCACCCGCTCCTTCTTGCTCTTGGTGAGGGAGGCGCGCCCGATGGCCGCCGCGAGCACGTACCGCCCGTCGGTGCCCTCCGGGTTGAGCGCCACCGCGCGCCGCCCGTACACCTCCGCCCGCGCGTACAGCGAGTCGCGCGCCGCGCTCTTGACCGTGTCAGGAGTCTGCTTCCCCATGTCGAGCAGCGTCTCGCCCGCGCGCCACGCCGCCTCGTAGCTCGTCGAGTCCGCCGCCAGTGCCGCCTCGAACCGGTCCAGCGCCGTCGGCATGTCCCGCGCCAGGTGCGCCGTGATGCCCTCCTGCAGCAGGGCGGCGGCGTCGGGCGAGGCTTGCGCGGCCGCGCCCCTCCCGAGGGCCACGGCGGCCACCAGGGCCAACCCGAGCACTCGCTTGCGTCCATCGGTGGTTCGCGGCATCCTTGCTCCCGTTTCCCGTTTCCCGTTTCCCGTTTCCCGTTTCCCGTTTCCCGTTTCCCGTTTCCCGTTTCCCGTTTCCTGTTTCCCTCTCCACTCCGGGTTCAATGCTCGTCCAGTCCCTCATCGAGCGCAAGCGCGACGGCGGCGCCCTGACCCCGGCCGAGTGGGACGCGCTGCTCGCCGCCTACCTGGCCGGCGAGGTGCCCGACTACCAGATGTCGGCCCTCCTCATGGCGATCGTCTGGCGCGGGCTCACGCCCGGGGAACTCTCCACGCTGACGCTGCGCTTGCGCGACTCCGGTGCCCGCCTCGCCTGGCCCCCCGGCACCCCGGCCCGGGTGGACAAGCACAGCACCGGGGGCGTGGGCGACAAGGTCTCCCTGATCCTGGCGCCCCTGGTCGCGAGCCTCGGCGTCGCGGTACCCATGATGTCGGGCCGTGGCCTCGGGCACACCGGCGGCACCACCGACAAGCTCGAGTCCATCCCGGGCTTGCGCACCGACCTCCCGCTGGCCGCGGTCCAGGCCCAGGTGGCCCGCATCGGCGTGGCCATGTTCGGGCAGAGCGAGGTGATCGCCCCCGCCGACCGGCGACTGTATGCGCTCCGCGACGTGACCGGCACCGTCCCGGCCATTCCCCTTATCGCCGCCAGCATCATGTCCAAGAAGCTGGCCGAAGGCCTGGACGGGCTGGTGCTCGACGTGAAGGTCGGCAGCGGCGCCTTCCTGCCTGAGGTGGAAGACGCCCGCACCCTCGCGCGCACCATGGTTGACCTCGGGGAGGCGGCGGGCTGCCGCACCACGGCCCTCCTGACCGCCATGGACCGACCGCTCGGCCGCGCCATCGGCAATGCCCTCGAGGTGGAAGAGGCGCTCCTCGCGCTCTCCGGGCAGGGCCCGGAAGACCTGCTGACCGTGACCCGCGCGCTGGCCATGGAGATGCTGATGCTGGCGGGGCGGGCCCCCGATCCGGCGGCCGCGCGACGAATGGTGGATGAGGCCATCGGCTCCGGCGCGGCGCTGGACCGCTTCCGCCTGCTCATCGAGGCCCAGGGCGGCGACCCGGCGGTGGTGGACGATCCCGGTCGCCTGCCGCAGGCGGCGGAGGTCGAACTGTTCGAGGCGCCGGCCGCGGGGAGCATCGCGGCGGTGGATCCCCGGCCCCTCGGCGAGGCGGTCGTGGCGATGGGCGGTGGCCGCCGCCGCCTGGGCGACACCGTCGATCCGAGCGTGGGCTTTGTGGTCTCGGGGCGGCCCGGCGCGCGGGTGGCCAAGGGTGAGCCGATTGCCTCGGTCTTCGCCGCCGACGCCGCCGGGGTGGAGATCGGCCTGGCGGCGCTGGGCCGCGCCGTCCGGTTCGGCGAGCCGGCGCCGCAGCTTCCCCTGTTGCTTGGCCGGATGACCGCCAGCGGCGAGACGCGCGCCTGATGGGCGCGCTGTTCACGCTGGTCCTGCTGGTGGCCGTGCTGGCCTGGCTGCTGGCGCCGGGGCGGAAGCGGCCGCCGGATGCGGACGACCCGGTCGAACAGCCCGAGGTGGATGAACTGGAGGCGGCGGAGCGGGAGGTCCGGGACCTCGACCTGCACCAGCGTCCGGAGGATGGGTTCCAGGGCGATGACTGGGGCCCGGGCGCCGGTCACCCCCCAACGCGATAGGGGTGGAGCCGAGGCTCCACCCCCATCGTCCGGCCGAGCCGCCGAGCCGCCGAGCCGCCGAGCCGCCGAGCCGCCTAGACGTCCAGGTGGCTCACGTACTTGGCGTTCCGCTCGATGAAGAGCCGTCGGGGTTCGACCTCGTCGCCCATCAGCTCCTCGAACAGCTTGGAGGCCTCCACCGCGGCGTCCAGGGTGACACGCAGGATGGTGCGCCGTGACGGGTCCATCGTGGTCTCCCACAGCTGGTCCGGGTTCATCTCCCCGAGGCCCTTGTAGCGCTGGATCGCCACGCTGCCCTTGCCATCCCCGCCGGAGACGCGCTTGACGTACTCGTCGCGCTCCTTCTCGTCGTAGGCGTAGTACTTCTCCTCCTTCTTCCCGCTGCCGCGGGCCACCCGGAACAGCGGCGGCTGGGCGATATAGATGTAGCCCGCGTCGATGAGCTCGGGCATCTGCCGGAAGAAGAAGGTCAGCAGCAGGGTCCGGATGTGCGCGCCGTCCACGTCGGCGTCGGTCATGATCACGATCTTGTGGTAGCGGACGTCGTCGAGCTTGAAGTCCTCGCGCACGCCGGCGCCGATGGCGGTGATCATGGACCGGATCTCCTCGTTGGAGAGGATCTTGTCGATCCGGGCCTTCTCCACGTTCAGGATCTTCCCGCGCAGGGGGAGGATCGCCTGGAACTGGCGGTCGCGGCCCTGCTTGGCGCTGCCGCCGGCCGAGTCGCCCTCGACCAGGTAGAGCTCGCACAGCGCCGGGTCGTCGAGCGAGCAGTCCGCCAGCTTGCCGGGGAGGACCGCCCCCTCGAGGCCCGACTTCTTGCGCACCAGGTCCCGGGCCTTGCGGGCCGCCTCACGCGCCCGCGCCGCGCTCACCGCCTTCTCGATGACGGCGCGGCCCACCGCCGGCTTCTCGTCGAGGAAGGTGCGGAGCTGGTCGTACACCACCTGCTTGACGATGCCCTCCACCTCGGAGTTGCCCAGCTTGGTCTTGGTCTGCCCCTCGAACTGCGGCTCCCGGACCTTGCAGTGCACGATCGCCGTGAGGCCCTCGCGGATGTCCTCACCGGTGAGGGTGAAGTCCTCCTTCTTGAGCGACCCCTGCTGCTTGGCGAACTCGTTGATGGCGCGGGTCAGGGCCGCGCGGAACCCGGTGAGGTGGGTGCCACCCTCGTGGGTGTTGATGTTGTTGACGAACGTGAAGATGTTCTCGTTGTAGCCATCCTCGTACTGGATGGCCACGTCGACCTCGACGTCATCCTTGGTGACCGTGAAGGCGATCGGCTTGGGGTGGAGCGGCTTCTTGTTCCGGTTGAGCCACTCCACGAACTGGATGAGCCCGCCCTTGGCGAAGAACGTCTCGGTCCGGGCCTCGTCCGGCCGGTCGTCCTTGAGGCTGATGTTCACGCCCTTGTTCAGGAACGCGAGCTGCCGCAGCCGGTCGGCCAGGGTGTTCCAGCTGTACTCGAGGACGCTGAAGATCTCCGGGTCGGGCTTGAACCGCACCAGCGTCCCCGTCTCCTTGGCCTTGTCGAGCTTCTCGAGCTTCTTGACGGTCTGGCCCCGCACGAAGGTCATGCGCCACTTGAAGCCGTCGCGGCGGACGATCACCTCGGTGCGCTCGGACAGCGCGTTCACCACCGACACGCCCACGCCATGGAGGCCGCCCGAGACCTTGTAGTTGGACTTGTCGAACTTGCCGCCGGCGTGCAGCACGGTCAGCGCCACCTCCACCGCGGGCAGCTTCTCGGTCGGGTGCATGTCCACCGGGATGCCGCGCCCGTTGTCTTCCACCGAGATCGAGTTGTCCTTGTGGATGGTGACCTTGATGTCGTCGCAGTAGCCGGCCAGCGCCTCGTCGATCGAGTTGTCCACCACCTCGTAGACCAGGTGGTGCAGCCCGTTCTCGCCGGTGGAGCCGATGTACATCCCCGGCCGCTTGCGCACCGCCTCCAGTCCCTTGAGGACCTGGATGGACTCCGCGCCGTACTCCTGCTGCTCGCCGTTCCCGTTTTCCTTGGCCATGCCCCGTCCGTTCTGGTGATCCGTTGGGCTGCATCCCCTGACGTCCCGCCCTACTGCCTTACCGCTCCACGCCGCCGGCCATCCACCGGATCTGCTTGATCCGTCCCTGGCGCCCGGTGTTGAGCCGGGCCAGGATCTGCGGAGACATGAGCGACAGCTCCGAGGCCCACGCGGCGCTCGCCACTCGCACCCGCAGGATGCCGTCCGGCGTGACCGACTCGGCCGCCGTCACCTTGGCGATCTGCGGCCCCACCAGCTCGGCCCAGGCCTCGACCACGCCGGCCTGGCCGATCCGCTTGGCGAGCCCGGCCCGCTTGAGGTAGCCGGCGATGACCTCACCCAGCGGGGTGGGGCGCACCGGCCCGCGATCATACCTGGCTCCCATGCCGCCTCCCTGGCCCCTCTCAGCGCTCGTCCGAAACCACGCCCCCGGCCACGTGCCACACCGGGAGCTCGAGGCCGGGCGGCAGTTCATCCTCGCGCGGCGCCGACACGAACACCTGCGCCGGCCGGCCGCGGAACAGTCGTTGCGACAGGCGCGCCTGCCGGTCCGGGTCCAGCTCGGCAAACACGTCGTCGAGCAGCAGGGCGGGGCACCGACCCGTTGCCCGCTCGATCGTCTCGAGCTCGAGCAGCTTGAGCGCGATCGCCGCACAGCGTTGCTGGCCGGTGGAGCCGAAGTCGCGCAGGGCGTGGCCGCCCAGCCGCAGTTCGAGATCGTCCCGGTGCGGGCCCACGGTCGTCATCCGTCGCGCCAGGTCCCGCGCCGTGGCCTGCGCCAGCCGCGCCGGCCAGGCGCCCGGATCGGCGAGCTCCGGATGCCCATGGTACGACAGCGTCGAGGTCCCGCCGTGCTCCCCGAGCGCCACCAGCGCCGCCGCGAACGGCTCGGCCGAGGCATCCACCCACGCCGTTCGCCGCGCCACCACCAGCGCGCCGGCCTCCGCGAGCGGGGCGTTGAAGGCGGCGGCGAGGTCAGGCCGCCCCTGGCGCAGCGCCGCGTTCCGCTGGGCCAGCGCCGCGCGGTACCGCGACAGCGCCGACAGATACCCGGGGTCGGACAACGCCAGCGTGCGGTCCAGGAAGAGCCGCCGCCCCGTGGCCGGACCCGAGGCCAGGCGGACGTCATCGGGCGCGAACACCACCGCGAGCCAGGTTCCGGCGGCATCCACCAGCCGGGTGGTCGGGACGCCGTCCACCTCGAGGTGCTTCTTCCGGCCCAGCGCCCGGAAGGTCGTCGCCACCCGGTGGGCCCCGTCCCCCTTGAGGAAGCCGAGGTCGAGGTGGAACCCGCCGTCCCCGAACCGCACCAGTTCCGCGTCCAGCACCGTCCGGAAAGAACGGAACAGCACCGGGTAGGCGATGGCCTCCAGGAGGCTGGTCTTGCCCTGGCCGTTGGCGCCGAGGAGCAGCGCCCCGCCATGGGGCACCGCCAGGGTGGCGTCCGCGAGGTTGCGGAAACTCCGCACCGTCAGCTGCTGCAGCCGCACTACTGCACCGCGATGCGCCGGGTCGCGGTGTCGCCCCGGTTGCCCAGCCGGTCGGTGCCGAACACCCGCAGGGTGATGGTGTCGCCCGCCAGGCCGCTCGTGGTCAGCGGCAGCCCGAATCGGATGCTGTCGTCGCCCCCCGTGAAGGGCGGGAAGGCCGAGACGCCACCCACGGTCTCGAAGTACAGGGTGTCGATGCCGTCGTCATCCGTGCTGAAGCCGGTCACCACGTAGCCGGGGCCGGCCGTCACGGTGGTGTCGGCGGCAGGCACGTCGATCAGGGTCCTGGGCCCATCGGCCCCTGGCCCTACCGGGTCAGGGAAGGTGAGCCGGTCCCGGGTCAGGCAGCCAAGGAGCAGGCCGAGGGCGCCTGCCGCCACCGCCCGGACGACCCGCCGCTCCGGGATCCGGCGCCCACGTGTCATGGGGGAAAATTAGCCGCCTTCGAGGGGGATTGGCAGTCGTCCGGGCCGGGTCAGCGGCCCTCGAATTTCGCCGGGCGCTTGTCGAGGAAGGCCCGCATCCCCTCCTGCATGTCCGCGGTGGCGGAGAGGAGGCCGAAGTGGTTGGCCTCCAACAGGAGGGCCTCGTTCTGCGGCACCTCGAAGCCCGCGTCCACGGCCTCCAGCACGGCGGCGACGGCCAGCGGGCCCATCGCCAGCATGCTGCGGAGCATCGCCTCGGTCGTCGGCAGCAGCTGGTCGGGGGCCACCACCCGGTTCACCAGCCCGATCCGCCACGCCTCCTCGGCCGGAATCATTTCGCCGGTGAGCAGCAGCTCGAGGGCACGGCCGCGACCGACGAGCCGCGGGAGCCGGACGGTTCCCCCGTACCCCGGGCCGATGCCCAGCTTCACCTCCGGCTGCCCGAAACGCGCCGCCGTGCTCGCGATGCGGAGGTGACAGGCCATGGCGAGTTCACAGCCGCCACCCAGGCAGAACCCGTTCACCGCGGCCACCACCGGCTTCCGCAGCGCCTCGAGGCGCCGGAACACCGCCTGGCCCTCGAGGGAGCGCCGCTTCCCCTCCAGGGGGCCCTGGCTCGCCAGCTCGCTGATGTCCGCGCCCGCGACAAAGGCCTTGGCTCCGGCGCCGGTGAGGATCGCGCCATGGATGTCGGCGCGGGAGGCCAGCTCCGCGGCGGCGTGGCCCAACTCGGCAATGACGGTGCCGTTGAGCGCGTTGAGCTTGTCGGGACGGTTGATGGTGATCGTGGCCAGGCCGTCGCTGACGGAGAAGAGCAGGGTGGTGTAGGACATCGCCGGGTCCGGGAACGGGGGATCTGTGAGGCCGCGGTGGCGGAAATTAGCGCGAGCGATCGTGGTTCGCTCGCGACGAATGCAAGGGTGCTGCGGGCACGGCTGCCACACATTGAAGGTCGACTCCGGACGCGGGGAAGCAATTGCGATCTAATGTGTCGTCATTTGCTCCCCATCGACTGTCTCGATTGTCAACAAATCTTCATTCGAGTGTATTCATGTAAGTCTTTGTATTATAATATTTTATGAGAAGCCAGTTCCGTTGTAGTGTAACAATTCAATGCACTGAACTCCCGATGATGGCACCGGCATTGCCACCTGTCCTGAGCGCGGGGCAGCACCAGCCCGGTGCTTCAACCCGCCCGAACGCGGTCCGACCGGAGGAGTCCATGCTGCGCCCCCGTCGATTCTCCCTCTTGCCTGCGCTGCTGGCGCTGCTGGGCACCCTGACCCTCAGTTGCGCAACTGGTGAGGATCCGACCGCCCCGGCGGCACCGGCGACGGTGCCGGAGGCCCCCGCCGCGGATGCGAGGCTGCTGCAGCCCCTCCTCAATGGCCTGCTGGCCTGCTATCCCCAGCCCTAT
This sequence comes from Gemmatimonadales bacterium, assembly GCA_044221045.1. GTDB lineage: Bacteria > Gemmatimonadota > Gemmatimonadetes > Gemmatimonadales > GWC2-71-9 > JADJOM01. The sequence goes on along the minus strand of JBGAPX010000038.1, from coordinate 15,699 downwards.
GCCGCCGCCTCGGTGGTGATCGGGCCCGCCGGTGGCCGCCTCCAGGTCGGACGTCACCTCCTCGTGGTGCCCGCGGGCGCGCTGACCTCGCCGGTGCGCATCACCGGTGAGGCACCGACAGGGGTGGTCAGCTCGGTCCGGTTTCAGCCCGAGGGGCTGCAGTTCCAGCGCGCGGTGCAGCTCACCCTCGACTACTCCACCTGCCCGCTGGGGCGGTTGCAGATCCTCAAGCGGGTGGCCTACACGGATGACCAGCTCAACATCCTGAGCTACCTCCTCTCCCGCGACGACCTGCTGCGCATGCGGGTTACCGGTGACGTCTGGCACTTCTCGCGCTACGCCGTGGCCTGGTAGCCACGTGGCGGGGCATCGGCGGTCGCTGCATGGCGTGCTGACCCCCGCGACCGCCGGCGCGGGGGCCGAGGCGCGACTGGCGGAGGGACGGGCCCATGAGCGTGCCGGGGCGCTGGATGCCGCCCTCGCTGCCTATGCCGACGCCGCGCGCCTGGCGGCGGGAACCGGGGAACCGGCGCTCCGGTCCGAGGCCCTGCGGCGCGAGGGAGTCATCCGGCATCACCGGAACGAACCCACCCGTGCCCGGGCGCTCTGTCATGAGAGTCACGACGTGGCCATCGCCTGCGGGGAGCCCGGGCTCGCCGCGGAGGCGCTCAACGCCCTCGGGGGCATGGAATTCGAGTGCGGTGCCATGCCCCGCGCCCGCGAGCACTTCGCCGCCGCGCTGGCCCTGGGGGGGGAACGGCCGGCACTCCGCAGTCGCATCGAGCAGAATCTCGGCATCCTGGCCACCATCCAGGGGGATCACGCATCCGCCCTCGCTCACTACGGCCGGTCCCTCGACGCCTGCCGGCAGGCCGGCGACCTCAAGGGCTGCGCCATCGCGCACCACAACCTCGGGATGATCGCGGCCGACCGGCAGGAGTGGCTGGCCGCTGAGCAGCACTATGCCGAGAGCAGCCGCCTCGCCGCCGAGATCGGCGACGTGCACCTGGGCGGGCTGTGCCGGCTCAATCGCGCCGAGGTGCACCTGGCCCGCCAGGATTTCACCGCCGCCCGGGACTCGGCCGAAGCGGCGCTCGCGACCTTCGACCGGCTCGGCTCACGGATGGACAAGGCCGATGCTTACCGGGTGCTCGGGGTGGTGTACCGTGAGACCGGCCGGCCGGTCCTGGCCGAGGCGCGGCTCCGCGCCGCCGTGGATCTCGCGGCAGAGACCGGGTCGGTTCTGGGGCAGGCCGAGTCGTGCCGCGAGCTCGGCCGGCTCTACCGCATCCTCGGGCGCAACCAGGAGGCCCTGACCCGGCTGAACGCCGCGCACCGCCTGTTCCATCAGCTCGACGCCCGCCTGGACCTCGTGGACGTGAGCGCCAAGGTCAGCGACCTCGAGGGGACCTTCCTCGCGGTGGTCCGCGACTGGGGTCAGTCGATCGAATCCGCGGACAGCTACACCCACGGGCACTGTGAGCGGGTGGCGGCGTACGCCGAGCGGGTGGCCGTGGCCCTTGGCCTGGGCGACACCGAGCTCACCACCATCCGCCTCGGCGCCTACCTGCACGACCTGGGCAAGGTGAAGGTCCCGCATGAGATCCTCAACAAGCCGGGGCGCCTGACGGAGGAGGAGTTTGCGGTGATCAAGCGGCACCCCGCCTGGGGCGTGGAACTGCTGGCCGAGGTCGAGTTCCCGTGGGACCTCAAGCCGATCATCCGCTGGCATCACGAGAAGTACGACGGCACCGGCTACCCCGATGGCCTCGCCGGGGATCGGATTCCCCTTTCAGCCCAGATCATCGGCATCGTGGACGTCTTCGATGCGCTCACGACCACCCGCAGCTATCGCGGGGCCATGAGCCAGGCGCAGGCCGTGGCCTGCGTACTCGAGCACCCCGAGTGGTGGCGGCCCGACGTCTTTGCCGCCTTCCTCGCCACGCTCGGCGCGGCCGAGGCGCGGGCCGCATGACCGGCGTCGCGGCACTCCCGGCGGACGCCGCCGCCGATCGGGCGGAGGAGCTGGCCCGGCAGGGCCGGCACCCGGAGGCCCGCGCCGCGGTTCGGGCCGCGCTGGACCAGGCGCCGGCCGACTCGCTGCTGGCGGTCCGGCTCACCAACCTGCTGGGCGGGATCGCGTTCGAGCTCGGAGACCTGGCGGAGGCCGAACGCCTCTTCGAGTCCACCATGGCCTCGGCCAGGGCGCGTGGCGAGGCCCGGCTCCTCGCGCGGGCGGCGACGAATCTGGCATCGGTGGTCCACCTCCGCGGCAAGGAGACCCTGGCGGCCAGCCTCTATGTCAGCGCGTTCACCGTCTTCCAGGGCCTCGAGGATCCGGTTGGGGTCGCCCGGGCGTGCCACAACCTGGCCCTGCTGGCCCGGGAGGCAGGGCGCTGGCGGGAGGCCTTGAGCTGGGCGGAGCGTGCGGTGGCGGCGGCGGTCGAGGGCCCCGATGCCGGGCTCGAGGGGCAGGTGCGCGCGGGGCTGGCCGCGGTGGCCCTCGGGCTCCGCCGGCTGCCATGGGCGCGGGAGGAACTGCATCGAGCGGGATACCTCGCGATGCAGGCCGGTGACCGGCTCGGCGTCGCCGAGGTGGCTCGGCTGACCGGCGAGCTGGAGCTCGAATCCGGTTACCCCGGGGCGGGGCTCTCGGCCGCCCGGGAGGCGTGGCGGGCCGCGCACCGGCTCGGCGGCGTGCAGCTCGCGGCGGAGGCCGCGGAGCTGGCCTCGCGATGCTGCCAGGCCCTCCACCGGGCCCGGCAGGCCCGGCGTTTCCGGGCCATGGCCGGGTCGCGGTTCAGCGCCCTCGGGGCGACCCCGGCACTGCGCCGGTTGGCGGCTACCACGGGCGGCTGACGCCTCGCCCCGGGTGCCGCCGGGCGGTAACTTCCCGGCATGGAATTCCAGCCGATTGCCTGGGCCGAGCCGGCCGCCATCCGCATCCTCGACCAGACCCTGCTCCCCAATGAGGAGCGGTACCTCACCCTCGATACGCTCGACCAGGTGGCCGAGGCCATCCACAGCCTGCGGGTGCGGGGGGCGCCGCTCATCGGCATCTCGGCCGCGATGGGCCTTGCGGCGCTCACGGCGCGGCTGGGCGCCGCCGCGACCCGGGCGGAGGTGACCCGTCTGGCCGGGCTGCTGCAGGCCACCCGTCCGACGGCGGTGAACCTCGCCTGGGCGCTGGAGCGGATGCGTGCCTGCGCCGCATCAGTCGCCGAGGGTGCGCCCCTGGTGGCGGCGCTGCGGCAGGAGGCGCAGGCCATTTGGGACGAGGATCGCGCCATGTGTCACCGCATCGGCGAAGCGGGCCTGCCCCTCCTTCCAGATGGCTCCACCGTCCTCACGCACTGCAACGCCGGGGCCCTGGCCACTGGCGGGGTCGGAACCGCGCTGGCGCCGATCTATCTGGCCCATGCGGCCGGCCGGCGGATCCAGGTCGTGGCCGACGAGACGCGCCCGCTGCTCCAGGGCAGCCGCCTGACCGCCTGGGAGCTGTCCCGCGCCGGGGTCCCGACGACCGTGATCGCCGACAACATGGCGGCGAGCCGCCTGCGCCGGGGCGACGTGACCTGCGTGATCGTTGGTGCGGACCGGATCGCCGCCAACGGCGACGTGGCCAACAAGATCGGCACCTACCCGCTGGCCCTGGCGGCGCGGGCCCACGCGGTGCCGTTCTACGTCGCTGCGCCCCGCTCCACTTTTGACTTCGCGACGCCGGATGGGGCCGCCATTCCGATCGAGGAGCGCCACGCCGACGAGGTGCGGCATCCCGGCGGAACCCCCCGGCCGACCGCGCCCGCCGCGGCGGGGGTGTGGAATCCCGCGTTCGATGTCACCCCGGCCCCGCTGGTCAGCGGCTACCTCACGGACGCCGGGCTGCTGGACCGGGAGAGCCTGGCTCGGCTCCGCGACTAGCGCACCCGCCTCCCATGCCCGCCATCCTCGCCCTCGACCAGGGCACCACCGGCTCCACGGCGCTGATCATCCACCAGGACGGCCAGGTGCTCGGGCGCGGGTACCGCGAGGTGACCCAGTACTTCCCCCAGCCAGGCTGGGTGGAGCACGATCCCGAGGAGATCTTCCGGATCACCCTCGAGGCGGCGCGGGACGCCATCGCCGCGGCGGGGGAACGGCCGGTGGGCCTCGGCATCACCAACCAGCGCGAGACCATTGTCCTCTGGGAACGGGCCACGCTCCGGCCGGTGGCGCCGGCCATCGTCTGGCAGGATCGTCGCACCGCGGAGCGATGCCGCGAACTCCGGGCACTCGGGCACGAGACGCACCTGCGCCGGCGGACCGGACTGGTCCTCGATCCGTATTTTTCCGCCACCAAGCTGGAGCACCTGCTGCGGGACCCGACGCTGCGCGCCCGCGCCGGCCGCGGCGAGCTCGCGGCCGGCACCATCGATGCCTGGCTCGTGGCGCGCCTGACCGGCGGGCGGGTGCACGTCAGCGACCACACCAACGCCTCGCGCACGATGCTCTACGACCTCGCTGCGCGCGACTGGTCGCCGGAGCTGCTGCCGCTGTTCGGGGTGCCGCGGGAGGTGTTGCCGGATGTCGTGGCCTCCGCGGGGGTGGTCGGCATGACCGACCCGGAGCACCTCGGGCTGAGCCTCCCGGTGGCCGGCCTCGCCGGCGACCAGCAGGCCGCGCTCTTCGGCCAGGGCTGTGTGGCGGAGGGCCTGGCCAAGAACACGTACGGGACCGGCGCGTTCCTGCTGACCTACACCGGGCAGCGGCTGCCGGCCTCGGAGCACGGGCTGCTGCTCACTGCGGCGGCGGGACCGCGGGGCGAACCGGCGTACGCCCTCGAGGGCAGCGTGTTCATTGCCGGGGCGGCGGTGCAGTGGCTGCGCGATGGCCTGGGCCTCGTGGCCCGCGCGGCCGAGACCGAGGGGCTGGCCCGCAGCGTCGCGGACACCGGTGGCGTCTATTTCGTGCCGGCCTTCGTCGGGCTGGGCTCGCCGCACTGGGAGGCCGAGGCGCGGGGCACGATCGTGGGGCTCACCCGCGGGACGTCGCGGGCCCACCTGGTCCGCGCCGCCCTCGAGTCGATGGCCTTCGCCAGCGCCGACCTGCTGCAGGCCATGACCGCCGACGCGCACCTCGACGTGGCCGCCCTGCGGGTGGATGGCGGCGCCACGGCCAATGACTGGCTGATGCAGTGCCAGGCAGACCTGCTCGGGGTCCCGGTCGAGCGTCCAGACAACGTCGAGACGACCGCCCTCGGCGCCGCCGGACTCGCCGGGCTTGCCCTCGGCGTGTGGCGCTCCGTGGACGACTTCCTGTCGCACCGCCGCTTTGCCCGGTTCGAGCCCCAGCTGGACGAGGCCGCCCGCGCGGCCCGCTGGGACGGCTGGCGCCGTGCGGTGGCGGCGACCCTGGCCTGGGCGCGGCACTCCGGCTGAGCCATGCCAGAGACGACGCGCAACTTCGGCGCCGGCTTCTGGCGCCTGGCCGATCCCAAGATCTCCCTCGCCTCGTTCGCCTCACTGTTTCTCGGGACCACGGCCGCCGCGGCCGGCGGCCCGCTGCACTGGGGCTGGCTGGCCGTCACGGTGGGGGGGATCTTCGCGCTCGAGGTGGCCAAGAACGCGTCCGGTGAGGTCTTCGACTACGACTCGGGCACCGACCTCGCGATCCGGCCCGAGGACCGGAGCCCGTTCTCGGGCGGGAAACGCGTGCTGGTGGACGGGCTGCTCTCCCGCGGCGAGACCTGGGGCGTCGCCCTCGTGGGCTACCTCCTGACGCTGCTGGCGGGTCTCTGCCTCGTGGCCTACCGGGAGCCGCGGGTCCTTTGGCTCGGGGTGGCGGGGATGGCGTGTGCCTACTTCTACCATGCGCCCCCGATCAAGCTGTCGTATCGGGGCCTCGGCGAACTCGCCGTGGCACTGTGCTATGGCCCGCTCATCGCCGCGGGGGCCTACCTGGTCCAGCGTGGTGAGCTGCCAGCCGGGATCATGGCGGTGGGGATCCCCCTTGGCCTGCTGATCGGCGCCTTCCTCATCATCAACGAATTTCCCGACTACCTCGCGGATCGCGCCAGCGGCAAGCGGACCCTGGTGGTGCGTCTTGGCCGGGTGGGTGGCAGCCGGCTCTTCGCCCTGGTGGAGGGGGCGGCGCTGCTCTGGGTGCTGCTCCTCCCGATCGCTGGGATGCCGCTGGCCGTACTGCTGGGACTCGCGGCGGCGCTGCCGGCGGTCCCGGCGGTGCGGACGCTGCTGCGGCATCCGGAGCAGACCGCCTCGATCGTGCCTGCCCAGGGCCAGGCGCTCCTGGCGTTCCTTCTATATGCGGTCGGCACGGGGGTCGGGCTGCTGCTCGGGCACTGAGGCACGCGGCGGTGGTGGGCGAGACACGCGGGGCGGCCGGTGACCGGCCGCCCCGCGTCGCGCTCAGGTCCGGGGGACGCCCCGGGACTAGAAGCGCCAGGTGAGCCCGCCGTAGAACTGGTTGGTGTTACCGTCCGGCCCGTTCTCCCGCTGGGCGGAGAACGACATGAACCAGGCACGGGCCAGGCTCACGTCAAAGTCGAGCCCGTACCAGGTGAACTTGCGGATGTTGGTGCCGGCGGCCGGGTTGTCCTCGCGGCGCAGGCCACCGTTGAGATCCACGTGCACTGCCTGCCACGGGTCGGCGCCGACCCGCAAGGTGTACAGCTGGCCGTCGAGCGTCGGGTTGGTGTACCAGGTGCCGCGGGTAGTGAAGGAGAGGTGGAGCGGGGTCACCCGGTCCATCCCGAAGGTCCCGCTGTACGAGGTGGCGTTCCCGGCCGAGGCGCCGTCGGACCGCCGGACCTCGCCGCCCAGGCGCACCCGCCGGCCGATGATCGAGATGCCGCCCGCGATGCCCTGCCGATAGGCATCGTCGAAGGAGATGGCCGGGTCCAGGAAGTCCCGGTACAGCCGGACGTTCCGGCGGTTGTCGTAGGAGCCGTTGAAGGCCAGCCACCGGTACGGCCGGAGCGACGTGCTGATGTAGGTGCTGGTCCAGGAGATGGACTTCTCGCCGGCCGCTACCTTCCAGTCACGGTAGTAGTCGACCTCCGGCCGGGCGTAGACCGAGAGCGGCCGGGTGCTCACCGACAACTGGGCAAACCCGAACTCGCGGTTGGCCTTTCCATTGGCGTAGGAGCCGACCGCGCCGGTGGTCAGGGCCCAGATGTTGGGGCTGCCGGGCCGGCTGTGGAACTGGGTGTACGCGCCGAAGTCCTGGATCTCGCTGGAGAAGCCGAGGTCGACGGGCTCCGGCTCCAGGCCGCACCGGGAGCCGTTCAGCTCCATCAGGCCGCCGTCGAACAGGCTGATCGAGGTGACGGCGGTCAGGTACTGCCGGCCGACCACCGTGTGGAAGCGCGAGCCGGGCGTGTTCCAGTGCAGCGCGGCCTGGTACACGCGGGTGTGGCCATCCACCGCGCTCGAGCCGTCGGCGCGAGTGGTGGTGGTGCGCCGGGTGCGCAGGTCCACGGCGAGCCCGATGGGGCTGCCGCCCATGCGCTGGCCATCGAGCCGGAGGTCGGCCGTGGGCTGGCTGAAGCCGCTGTTGGTCGAGTCCTCCCTGGCCACGAAATAGCGCGCCCCGACGCGGCCGTGGATCCCGGGGCCGCTCAGGCGCCGTGTCCCCTGGCGCCGGGGCGAGGCCACGGCGGTCGTCGGGGTGGTGGCCGTGGGCTGGCTCGGCACGTAGCGCACCAGCTCACCCACCAGGATGTCGGTGGCGCCGCTGATCACGGTGCAGGAGGCCTGCCGCGAGGAGAGGAACACCACCCGGAGGGTGGCCGCCACGGCGTCGCGGCGCACCACCTGGAGTTCCTGCCCCTCGACCAATCCGTCGGCCCGGCCCGCGCCGACGTAGATCGAGGTGCCGGCCAGGTAGGTGACCGTCGTGGTGCGGACGGCGCTGCTGTCCTGCGCCGCCAGGGAGCGCCACCCGGCGGCGGTGCTCAGCAGGAGCCCGGCCCAGAGCAGGCAGCGGGCGGGAGACATCAGGAACCGCGGGGATGGCATCGCAGGCACTCCGTGCTCACGTACGAGTAACCGGCCCGGCCCTGGTGCTTGCTGTCCATCGAGCTCTTGCTGTGCTCGTGGCAGGTCAGGCAGGTGAACTGGCCGTAGTCCGTCGGCACCTGGTGGCATTCGCTGCAGGTGCTCCACTTGTCCTTGTGCTTCCCGCTGTAGATCGGGAAGAACTGCCCGTCATGGTCGAACGTCGCGCCGAGCCACGTGGTGGTGGTGTGGCAGGAGGCGCAGGTGGTCGAGAAGCCCGAGGCCGTGTGGTTCGGGTTGGTCGTCCGGTTGTAGTCCGTCTGGTGGCAGCTCACGCAGGTGGTGGGCTTGCCGTTGTAGACCCCGTCGCTGTGGCAGGCGCTGCAGGGCGCGCTGGTGTGCGCCCCGGTGAGCGGGAACTGGGTGGTGCTGTGGTTGAACGTCCCGCCCACCCACGTCGCCGTGGTGTGGCAGGGCGTGCAGGTGGTCGAGAAGCCCGCCGCCTGGTGGGGCGGGTTGGCGGTGCTGTTGTAGTCGGTCTGGTGGCAACTGATGCAGGTCGTCGGCTTGCCGTTGTAGACCCCGTCGGCGTGGCAGGCGCTGCAGGCCGTGGTCACGTGCGCCCCGGTCAGGGGGAACTGGGTGGCGCCGTGATTGAAGATCGCCCCGGTCCACTGGTTGGTGCTGTGGCACGAGGTACAGGTGGTCGAGAACCCGGCCGCGCCGTGCGGCGGGTTGGTGGTGGTGTTGTAGTCCGTCTGGTGACAGCCGAGGCAGGTGCTCGGCGTGCCGGTGTAGATCCCGTTCTTGTGGCAGTCGGCGCAGGGCGTGGCCTGGTGGGCGCCGGTCAGCGGGAACGCGGTCAGGCTGTGATTGAACGTCGCCCCGAGCCACGAGGTCGTGCTGTGGCAGGCGGTGCAGTTGGTCGGGAACGACGGCTGGGTGTGCTTGGGGTTGGTCGTCCCGTTGTAGTCGACCTGGTGGCAGCTCACGCAGGTGGTGGGCTTGCCGTTGTAGACCCCGTCCCCATGGCACTGGGCGCAGGCCGTGGCGCGGTGGGCCCCGGTCAACGGGAACTGCGTGGCGTCATGGTCGAACACCGCGCCGGTCCACAGGGTGGTCGAGGTGTGGCAGGCCTGGCAGTCCGTCGGGAAGCCGGCCGTGGCATGGTTCGGGTTCGTGGTGGCGTTGTACTCGACCTGGTGGCAGCTCACGCACGTCATGGGTGTGCCGGTGTACTGCCCGTTCTTGTGGCACTGGTCGCAGGTCGCCGCGCGGTGGTTCCCGGTGAGCGGGAACCGGGTCAGGTCATGGTTGATGGTCGCGCCCAGCCACGCCGTGGTGGTGTGGCAGGTCGCGCAGGTCATCGGGAACGCCGGCGTCGTGTGCTTGGGGTTGGTCGTGCCGGTGTAGTCCGCCTGATGGCAGGCGGCGCAGGCGGTCGGCTTGCCCTTGTACACCCCGTCCCCGTGGCACTGGTCGCAGGTGGTGGCCTTGTGGGCCCCGGTCAGGGGGAACTGGGTGGCATCGTGGTTGTAGACCGCGCCGGTCCACACCACCTCGGTGTGGCAGGCCTGGCAATCCGTCGGGAAGCCCGCTGTGCTGTGCTTGGGCGTCGTGGTGTTGTTGTAGTCGGCCTGGTGACAGCTCACGCAGGTGGTCGGCTTGCCACCGTACAGGCCGTCGGCGTGGCACTGCTGGCAGGTCACCGCGCTGTGGGCGCCGTTCAGGGGGAAGCGGGTCTTCCCGTGGTCGAAGCCCGTGTTCCAGGCCGTCGTGACGTGGCAGCCGACGCAGTCGGTGGTGAAGCCCGCCTGCCGGTGGTTGGGCTGGCTGCTGCGGTCGAACTGCGTCTGGTGGCACTCCACGCAGTTGAGCGGCGTGCCCTGGTACCGCCCACCGGTGTGACACGCGGTGCAACCGGTGGCCCGGTGGGCTCCGGTGAGCGGGAACCGGGTGGCGTCATGGTTGAACCTGCCCCGGCCCCACATCACCGCGTTGTGGCACGCGGCGCAGTCGTGCGGCATGCCGCTGGCCACGTGGTCCGGCGCCTTGGCGGCGGTGTACTGCGGCTGGTGACAGCTCCAGCAGTCGGCCGACATGGCCACGAACTGCATCCGGCCCTGGTCGGTGGGCTTGTGGCAGTTGGTGCAGTCGGTGGTGAGGTGGCCGCCTTCGAGCGGGAACCGGGTGGCCTGGTGCGCCCGTGTCATGGTGGTGCGGTCGAGGAAGCTCCGCGGGGTGTGGCACCGGGTGCAGTCCGCGCCCAGTTCGCCCCGGTGGACATCCTGGTGGCAGCTGGCGCAGGTGGTCGTGGCCTGCTTGAAGTCGAGCCCCTCGTGGCAGCTGCGGCAGCTAGCGGTCTTGTGGGCCCCGACCAGCGGGAAGCCGTAGCGGGAATGGTCGAACACCCGGCTGATCTTGGCCGGGGTCCAGCCATCGGACCGGTGGCAGGTCTCGCACTCGAGGGCGAGCGTGCCGTGCGGCGATCGCGTCCGGTTCTGGGCCGCGAGGGGGGCGGCCAGGGCCAGCGCCAGGCCCAGCAGGATGAGTGTCCTCATTTGGACTCCTTGCCGTGGCAGCTGTCACACTTCCCCGAGACCGGCCGGTAGATCAGCCGCTTCGGGTCGGTGCTCGTGAGGTCCGAGGGGTGACAACGGTTGCAGGGGACGCCCTCATGGCCGCCCCGCAGCTTGAAGGTCGCGTCGCGATCGTGGTTGAACTTGTTGGCGGGGACGAAGGCATCCTCGCCGTGACAGGCGTCACACGCGCCCTTGTCCCGGCGCGCGTCGAACTGGGTGCCGTGGATCGTCTCGTGGCAGTCCGCGCAGGTCTTCTTCGCCTCCAGCCGGAGCTTCCCGAAGCTGGTCCCGGCGCGGATGAGCGAGGACCGCCGCCCCGGGGGCCGGCGCTCCAGTTCCTTATGGCAGGCGGCACAGGGCGTGGCCCGGTGGGCGCCGTTGAGCGCGAAGCCGAACTCCTTGTGCGCGTCGATGCCCGCCGTCGAGGGCGTGAACACCCGGGTATCGTGACAGGCCGCGCACCCCTGCGCCTTGGCGCGCGGACCCTGCGCCGCGAACCGGCCCTCGTGCGGGTCCACGTGGCAGGCGGTGCACTCAACCTCCGGCACCTCGAAGAGGAAGGTCGCCTTGCCGAGGCGCGCCGTGGTGGCGATCGGCGGCAGCGACTTCCGGTCCGCGCCGTGGCAGGCGCGGCACTCCACGTCGGCGTGGCGACCCTCGAGCGCCAGCTTGAGGCGGCCGTGCCGGACCCGATCGTAGGTGCTCGGCGTCCAGCCGTCGACCTTGTGGCAGTCGGCGCACTCCCCTTTGCCAGGCCGCGTGGCCAGCTGGCCGCCGTGGTCGTCGGCGTGACAGTCCAGGCAGCGTGCGAATCCGGGTCGCAGCACCACCCTGGAGGTGCCCCAGCGGGCGGCGAGCGCCGCCGTGGCTGCCTTGCCGTGGCAGCTGGTGCACTTGACTGCCTGGTGCTTGCCCTCGAGCGCGTACTTGCTGGCGCGGTGCTGGGCCACCGTGTAGGTCGAGGGCGTGAAGCCGCTCACGTTGTGGCACTTCTCGCAGTCCACCACCTGGCCGGCCAGGGTGGCCGTCTTGTTGTGGGCGTCCTGGTGGCACGCCCCGCAGGTGGCGAAGGCCGGCTTCTTGAGGGCCGGGGTGGAGAAGTCACCGTGGCAGTCCACGCACTTGACCGCCGTGTGCCTGGCCCGCAGCGGGTACTTGGTCTTGTCGTGGTTGAACCGGTCGCGATCGATCCGCTTCCAGTCGACCGTGGTGTGGCAGTCCGTGCAGTTGGGCCCGAACTGGCCCTTGTGCACGTCGGCATGGCAATCGGCGCAGCTGGCGTGGGGGACCGGCTTGTAGACCGGCACCAGGTGTCCCCGGCCGTCCGGCTTCGGGCGCAGCGACTCGGCCAGGTGACACTTGTCGCACTTCACCTTCTCGTGCCTGCCGTCGAGGGCGTACCCGGTCGTGTCGTGATCGAACCCGGGCGTCACGGTCCACTTGCCGGCATCGTGACACTTGACGCAGTCCGCGCTCTTGCCGAGCGCCCCGCGGTGGATGTCCTCGTGGCAGTCGGTGCAGCCGCTCTCGAGCCCGGTCCAGCCGGTGCCGGTCTTGCGCGCGGTGAGCCGGGCCGCGGGCGAGACCTGCAGCTTCGCGACGTGACACTTCTCGCACTTGAGCTCGGCGTGGGACTGCTCCAGTTCCCACCCCGCCCGCAGGTGGTCGAACCGCTCGGCGCTGCCGTCGGGCCACTTCACCATCGGGAAGTCGAGCCCGGCGTGATCGGGGTGACAGGAGGCGCAGGTCGCCGCCCGGGTGGCCCGGCCGCCGTGGAACCCGCGGTTCCGTTCCGCCAGCCAGCCGATGTCCTTGTGGCAGCTGAGGCACCGCTCCTTCATGCCCTCGCTCCCGCCCCCGTGGCACTTGGTGCACTTGAGCGTGCCTTCCAGGTCGGCGTGTGGCTTCGCCAGCGGGCCAGGGGAGACCTGGCCCGCGAGCCGCGATGCGCGGCCCTCAGCGAGCGGTGCCACTGCCAGCCCCAGGAGCAGGATCCCTCCGAACCGAAACAGGCCCATTACCAGAACCAGGTCATCCCCATGAAGACCACCACCGCCACGTGCAGCGTGACCGCCGCCAGGGCGGCGATCGCGAATGGCCGGTGCGCCACGTGCCAGAACCGGAAGACCTCGTGGATCGCCTCCAGCATGCGCGCCTGCTGGGTCAGCGCCATCTCCCGGTTGGCGAGCTGGAGCACATTCGACAGCGCCTTCCGGTCCAGCTTGGCCCCGGGGCGGTTGGCCACCAGGCGCTTGAGGGAGCGGGCCGCCTTCCGGCGGTCCAGGTCGTCCCGGAGCATGAGATGCAGCGTCTTGAGGAGGCCGGCGCCCTCCATGGGGGAGGGGTCGGAGCGCAGGACGGCCTCGACCTGTGGCCCTGCCAGCCCCGAGGCCGCAGCCAGTTCACCCATGAGGTCACGACGTTCGGTGGCGATTTCCTCAGCCGTCAGTTCCAGGCCGTCCGCCCGCCGCGGGATGTGCACGTAGAGATAGCGGCCGACAATGCCGCTGGCGCATACCACGATCATGGACCAGAAGCCGAGCCCGATCACCCCGCCGAACCGCCAGGTCGCGTGAATGGCTGTAATGAACGGCACCACCAGGGCGACCGAGACGTGCGAATCGAGCCACTTCGACATCACTCCGGTCCACCCCAGCCAGCGGTACTTCTTCCGCAGGGGGTAGAGCCAGAGGAAGATGAAGATGACGAACGCCAGAATTCCGGCGCTTTGCCCGATGTACCCGGAGGGCCGGAGCCAGGGGTGCAGGGGGCTCCGGACGCGGTCCGAAAGCGGAGCGAGGTAGTAGGAACTGCCGGCAATGCTCCCGGCCAGCAGGGCGGTGATCGTCAGGTACACCCAGGCCAGCGACAGCCCCTTCCGGGCCGGGTGGGCGCCAGGCTTCGCTGGGGAATTGTGAGGCGGCGTCGGGCGCACGGCGGGCGCGCCTCCGGCGACCGGTACAACCGGCGAAGGGGCAGGCTGGGAAACAGACAGAGGCCGGGTCATCACTGCTCGGTCAGAGGGAGGTGCGCGAATTGTCGGGCTTGCCATGCCTCGTTACGGCACAAACCGTGCGAGGCATGGGGGCGGCATCATGAAGCTCCACAGGCACTTGGGCTGCTATAACTCGTTGCTGGCACGGCCTGTCCTCTCCTCGTGAGGGGCATCACACGTTCATCTTCTGGCACGGTTCGATCCGACTGGAACGAAACATTCCTGTTCATGAATAGAGCCCCGTGACTGACAGCCTGATCTACCTGGCGTTCGGACTGATCCTCCTCGCCGCGGTGGCCTCACACGTCCGCGGACTGAAGCGTCGTGAGGCGAAAGCCCAGAAGGCCGCCGAGAAGGCGGGCCTGCGGAGCGACGGCCCCAGGGCGCAGCACCCGCATATCGACGTGAACTGGTGCATCGGCTGCGGCGCCTGTGTCACGGCGTGCCCCGAGGGGGACGTACTTGCCGTTATCGGCGGCAAGGCCGCCCTGGTGAATGGCCCCAAGTGCATCGGCCACGGGCTGTGCGCCGATGCCTGCCCGGTGGGCGCGATCGAGATCGTCATGGCGCCCCCGAGCATGACGGCCGACATGCCGGCGCTTTCCCCGCAGTACGAGACCAGCGTGCCCAACCTGTTCGCCGTGGGCGAACTCGGCGGCCTGGCGCTGATCAAGAATGCAGTGAATCAGGGACGGGATTGCATCGACGTGATTGCCTCGCGCGTGCCGGGCCTGCGCCGGCGGCGGATCGGTGAGGTGGTGGACGTCGCCATCATCGGGGCGGGGCCCGGAGGGCTGAGCGCCTCGCTGCGCGCCATCGAGAAGCAGCTGACCTACCTCACGCTCGAGGCCGAGGACTTCGGCGGCACGGTGGCCAAGTACCCGCGCCAGAAGCTCGTGATGACGAGTCCCGTAGAGTTTCCGATGCACGGGAAGTGGACCAAGCTCGAGATCACCAAGGAACAGCTGCTCGCGTTCTGGGACTCGGCCGCGAAGAAGGCCGGGTTGCGGGTCAATACCCAGGAGCGCGTGGACCACATCCAGCTCGAGCCCGATGGCGCCTTCACGATCGAGACCGTCAAGGGCCGCTACCGCGCGCTGGCCGTGGTCCTGGCCATCGGGCGCCGTGGCACGCCCCGGAAGCTGGACATCCCCGGCGAGCAGCTGCCCAAGGTGATGTACAGCCTGATCAGCGCTGAGTCGTATACCGGCAAGAACATCCTCGTGGTCGGGGGTGGGGACAGTGCCGTCGAGGCGGCCATGGGGCTGGCGTACCAGAAGGGGAACAAGGTCACCCTGTCCTACCGGAAGGACGTCTTCAGCCGCCTCAAGGAGCGCAACAATCAGCGCATCCGGGAGTGCATCAAGAGCGGCAAGCTCACGGTGATCTTCAACTCGATGCCGGTCGAGATCCGGGAACAGTCGGTGGTGCTGCAGGTGCAGGGGGGGCAGCGGGAGATCCCCAACGACTATGTCTGGGTGTTTGCTGGCGGGACCCCGCCCAACGCCTTCCTGGAGAAGATCGGGGTCCGCCTGGGCCAGACCGACCTGGCCGCCCGCGCCCGGGCGGAGTCGCGCGAAGTGGCCTGATCGGGAGTATATTTCTCCCTGCAGCCACAGCCTGAGGATGACACCATGAAGGCAGGAACCAAGTTTCTGATCGGGGCGGGCATCATCGTCGGGGCCACCACGCTCCTGATGGCCCAGGGCGTCAAGCAGTTCGGCCAGTACTCCCTCAAGCCCTCCGAGCTGGCCCAGCGGGTGGAGCGGGACCCGAGCCTCTACGAGACGGGGGTCAAGATGGAGGCCAAGGTGGTTCCCGGGACCATCAAGCGGGACGCCGCCAGCCAGACCATCCAGTTCTCGGTCAGCGACGGGCTCAAGACCATCCCCGTGACCTACCGCGGGCTGGCCCCCGATACCTTCACCGACGCGCAGGAGATCGAGGTGGTCGTCGAGGGGCGCCTGAGCAAGGATGGCGTATTCCACGCCACCACCCTGCTCGCCAAGTGCGGCTCCCGCTACGAGGCCCAGTACAAGGAAGAGGGCAAGCAGGCCTGAGGCTCCCAGGGCCGCTCCGGCGGCCCCCGGGTACCAAATCGCGAGGGGGCGGGCTTCCACCGGAAGCC
>JBGAPX010000037.1:0-29236 GCA_044221045.1 Gemmatimonadales bacterium | reverse complement strand
CAGGAACCGGTCTCGGTCGAGTTCCAGCGGGGCGGTGAGCTCGAGGCTGTCCCCGCGGGTTACGAGTCCCTCAGTGCCGAGGAGCTGTCGCAGGTACCAGACCGTCTGCCGCAGCGCGTGGCGGGCGCGGTCAGGCTCGAGGTCGGACCAGAGCAGGTCGATCAGGTGTTCGCGGGAGGCGGTGCGGCGCGGGGAGCAGGCCAGGTAGGCCACGAGGGAGAGCGGCTTGCCGGGGCCGAGCAGGATGTCGGCCTCGACCCCCCGGCGCGACAGGGCCGCGGCGGCGCCGAGGACCCGGAGGTCCAGCGCGGAGGGGTTGGGGGGCACATCCTGCCGGGTCCGGCTCATCTGACGCTCAGGTGACGGGGCGGTGCTAGACTGGCCGCTGCCTGACGCAGCAGCATCCCCGGTCACCATCACGGTCAGTGCCTTCCCTGGGTCGCACCGAGAAGGTATGGGCCGCCCGATGGGTCAGCAAGGCGGCGTACGCCGTGGCCGGGGATCCCCCGCCTCTCATTCTCTTCACACACCTCGCCGATAGTCTGGTCATCCCCAGCCCCCCCCTGGCCCGGGGCTACCGCGCCCTGCTGCGCGGGTCCCGGATCCATGCGGCGTATGCTGGTGGCTGGCACGTGCCTGACGTTCGGTGCCCTGCTGGGCGGGTGCTCGCGCTTTGCCCCGGACGATGCGGAGCGTTTCGAGCCACCGCCGCTCTACCTCTCCTGGTGGAGCCGGACGGAGCAGTGCTCCGGCCGCACCGGCAACATCGCCCGCGTCCAGTGGTTCAAGGTGCCGGGGCACGCCTTCGAGTGCCCCACCGGCTCCTGTGCCGGCCGGTGGGAGGACAACCACAGCATCTATGTCGCGGAGGACTGGCTGGAGCACGAGATGGTGGTGCGGCACGAGATGCTGCACGAACTGCTGAACGCGCCGGGTCACCCCGATCCGCCGTTCGGTGACCCGTGCCCGCTCACCTGGAGTACCTGGTCCGGCGGCGCCGGCGCCCTGCGGGTCGAGGACACGCCCCCGGGGCTCGACTAGGCGGGGTCGGTTTACCCCTTCACGAGCGCCGGGATCAGCATGATGAATCCGAGCGCCCACACGATGAAGGCGATGGCCAGGCCGCGGGTCCGTGAGACCTGCCCCATGACGCTCATGCCGATGCCGCACACGACCGTCTGCCACAGCAGGAAGATGTCCAGCCGTGCAGCCGCGCCGAGCAGGCCGACCGAGGTGCCCGGGTCCATGAACTTGGCGGGACTCAGGGAAATGCTGAACAGGCTGGTGACCTGATCCTCGGGCAGCAGGACCGCCATGACGCTGGCCACGATGAACCCGAGGAAGCGGGGTACGTAGCCATACGCCGCCACCATGATCGCGGCGCCGATCCCCGCCCGGCTCTCGAAGAACTTCCCGGCCACCCACAGCAGCAACCCGATCACGAACGGCGCGATCGCCGGGTAGGCGATCATCGACACCAGGGTGCCGTTGCGCATCATTCCCCGCATCGGCGCGATCTGGGCTTCCGTGAGGCTCGGGTTCTGCCGCATCACCTCCGCGATCTGCTGCTTGGCCATGGCCTCGAGCGCCGGCTCGAAGGCGGAACGGGTGGCCAGGAGCACGGCGCCGGTGAGTACCGACAGCAGGAGGACCGCGCCGCCAAAGGCGATGGTCTCCCGCCTCCGCTCAAAGACCTCGGCCGGCTTGTAGAGGATGTCCAGCAGGTCCTCGAACAGGGATGGCGTGCCGGTGGGGCGTTCGTTCATGGCGGGGCTCCGAAGGGGGTCAGCGGGTGAAACGTAGGATGGGCCGGATAGGTGTCAAACGGATGCCCCGCAGCTATCCTCCGGCATGCGTCCACTGCTGCTCTGCCTGGCCCTGGCCGCCGGGTTGCCCCTCGCTGCGCGGCGCCCCGGCCCGGCGACGATCGTGGTCGTGGAGCGGCCGGTGCTCGACTCCATGAGTGCTATCTGGACCAGCGGCAATGCGAACTGGGACCAGCTGGCCGACCTCAACTGGATGGAGCGCAGCCTGGGCACCGTCCGCGCGACCCAGCGGGAGTACCTCGGGTGCCTGCAGGGGGAGCTCCGCGGCGACAGCGCCATCGTGCGCGGCTTCGTCCCGGCGCGCAACATGAAGCGGCTGATGCTCGCCGTGACCGGTGACTGCTCCGGGGTGGCCGGCTACCTCGGCACCTTCCATACCCACCCCTACCTCGCCGACACCCAGAATCGGGCCACCAAGCAGCGGTTCCTGGCGCCCCAGGACCTGATGAGCTTCCGCGATTCCGAAGACCGGCTGGCCCTGGTGGTGTGGGACGTGGACAGCCTTGATGCCGCGATCCGGGTGAGCGACGACAGCATCCTCCATCCGGCGCTCGTGGTGGTGCGGGAGGCGGCCGCACGATAGGGGCTCCCCCGCCGCGTTCCGCCTGCTACAGCAGCGTTCCCCGCAGCACCACGTACGCCACCGAGAAGTAGATCACCAGTCCCGTCACGTCCACCAGCGTCGCCACGAAGGGGGCCGAGGCGCTCGCGGGGTCGAAGCCCACGCGCCGCAGGACGAACGGCAGCATCGATCCGGCGAGGGACCCGAACATCACCACGCCGACGAGCGCGGACGCCACCGTCACGCCGATCAGCAGGTGATGGGGTCCGTAGTCGTACCAGCCGAACCCATGGACCAGCTCGATCCGGGCGAGTCCGATCGCGCCGAGGATCAGGCCCAGGGTGATCCCGGTGGGGACCTCGCGCAGGGCCACGCGCCACCAGTCGGCGAGCGTCACCTCGCGGACGGCCATGGCCCGGATGACGAGGCTGGTGGCCTGGCTCCCGGAGTTCCCGCCCGAGCTGATGATCAGGGGAATGAACAGCGCGAGCACGACGGCGCGGCTGATCTCGTGCTCGAAGAAGCCCATCGCCGTGGCGGTGAGCATCTCGCCGAGGAAGAGGACGCACAGCCAGCCGGCCCGCTTCCGGATCAGCTCCCAGAACCCGGTGTCGAGGTAGGGCTCCTCGACGGCCGCCATGCCGCCGAACTTCTGCACGTCCTCGGTCTGCTCGCTGATGAGCGCGTCGATGACGTCGTCCACGGTCACGATGCCGAGGATGTGGCCCTGCTCGTCGAGGACGGGGATGGCGAGCAGGTTGTACCGCGCGATCAGGCGGGCCACCTCCTCCCGGTCGGTGAGCGGCGTGACGGTGACGGGCTTCCGGCCCTCGCCGATGTCCATGACCGACGTGCCCGAGTCGGCCATGATCACCTCGCGCAGGCTGGTGACCCGCACCAGCCGCTGGGTGTCCTCCTCCACTACGTACACCGCGTACACCGTCTCCTTGGCCCGCCCCACGCTGGCGATGTGCTGCCGGACGTCCAGCGCCGTCCAGCGGGACGGGATGCCCAGGAACTCGGTGGTCATCAGGCCGCCGGCGCTCTGCGGCGGGTAGCTCATCAGGCGCGCCAGCTGCTCCCGGGTCGGCGCATCGAGCACGTGCAGCAACCGGGCGCGGTCGCCCTCCTTGATCTGCCGGAACAGCCGCACCTGCTGGTCCGCCGACAGGCCCTGGATGAGCGGGGCCGCCACCGCGTCGGGGAGGTGCTCCACCAGCTCCTCGCGGCGTTCGAGCATCGGCTCGTCGAGCACCTGCACTGCGACGTGGAAGGGCAGCGCGGTCAGCACCCGCGCCGCCGCGTCGGGCGGGAGGTCGTTGAGCGACTCGGCGATGTCGGCCGGGAGCAGGTCGGCGCAGGTCGCCACGAAGTCGTCGGCGTCGCCGGCCAGGAGGTACAGGAACTCGCCCGGGGGCGGGGTGGGTCGGGTCGTCGGCACGGGGCCTCCGTGGCGGGCCGCCGCGTGGCGGGCCGCCGGGGTCAGGTGGGACCGGACGTCGCGTCCGTGATCCAGGCGAGGTACGGGGGATGTCCCGCGACGATGGGGACGGCGATGATCTCGGGCACCTCGTAGGGATGCAGCGCCCGGATCAGGGCCGCGAGCGCCGGGAAGGCGGCCCGGGTCGTCTTGCACTGGCAGCACCACTCGGTGGCCTGCTCCACGGCCCCCGCCCAGCGGAAGGTACTCCGGAGGGGACCCACCACCTGGGCGCAGGCGGCGAGCCGCGCGTCCACCGCGGCGGCCGCGATGCGCGTGGCGAGCGCCTCATCCGGCGTGGTGGTCGAGACGACGAGCAGGTCGGTCACGCAGCCCCCGGATACGGCAAGGGGCGGGCACCGGGCCCGCCCCTCACGATGCCACCGCGCGCGAACGCGGCGCGGTCAGGACGGGATCTTGGTGTCGCTGCCGGTCTTGCCGTCATCGATCGGGACGATCGCGGTGCGCCAGCCACTCGCGAAGGTGACCACGATGCGATGGCTCTGCGGGTCGCCGGAGATGTCGACGATGTCCTTCCCGAAGTTGTTGCGGGCGTAGTTGATCACCACGTCCACCTGCGCCTCGGGCCCGGAGTTGTAAGGGCGGGCAAACTCCCGTCCGATGGCGACCGCGATCGCCTGCTCCCGGCCATAACGCGCGTACTGGTCCGCCGGCACCAGGCCGTCCTGGCTGGCCACGTGACGGGTGAAGTTGTAGTCGCGACACGCCCCGAGCAGGGCGACGGCGGCGAGGGCGATCAGGACCCGATGGGAGGCGCGCATGGACATATATGGAAAGGGGGAACGAGACGCCCGAAGGTACTAGATTGCGGCCATGCCGCGCAACCTTGGTGCCCCCCTCGCGTTGTTCCTCCTTGGCGCCACGGGCGCGTTGCCGGGCCAGGCCCACGCCGTGGCGCTGCCGGCGTGGTCTCCGGCGACCGTCCTCCCCCCGATCTCCCTGCCGCGCGATGCCCCCCTGGCAGTCCGGTCCATACGCTGGTACCACGGCCTGATCGCGCTGGGCTCGGTGGCGGTGATCTCACTCGGCGACCAGACCCTCCAGGACGAGGTGCAGTCCCACCGAACGTCCGGCGGGGACGACCTGGCCCGCACCGCCCGCCGGCTCGGGGAGTTTCCCATCTACGCCGTCCCGGCGCTCGGCACACTGGCCGCCGGGGCCCTGCTCGGCGACGCGCGGGTGGCTCGCGCGGGCGGGCGGATGACCGCCGGGCTGTTCACGGCGGCCCTGGTGACCAATACGCTCAAGCCGGTCGTGGGCCGGAAGCGGCCGGCGACCACCACCGATGCCTTCCAGTTCAAGCCCTTCTCCGGGCGCGATGCGTGGCCCTCGGGACATACGACCATGGCCTTTGCCCTGGCGACCGGCCTGGGGGACGAGATCGGGAGCCTGCCGGTCTCCGTGGCGCTCTACGGGGCGGCGACCCTGACCGCCTGGTCACGGGTCAACGACAACCGGCACTGGGCCAGCGACGTGGCGGCGGGGGCGCTGGTGGGGATCGCGAGTGCCAAGCTGATGAACGGGCGATGGCGGGTGTTCGGGCTCTCGGCGCCCAGGTTCCTGCTGGAGCCGGGCGCCGTCGGGGTCAGCGCCACGTTCTAGGACCGGCGGGAGGGGACACGGAAAGAGGGAAGCGGGCCGGGGCTGGCGCGCTTCCCTCTTCTCGCGTGCGGGTCCGCGGTGGCTACGCGGCCAGCGGCTCCTCGATCCAGATGTACTCCGGGTCGATCACGCCGGTCTGTTCGTCGCGGATGTGCCACGGCATGCCGCTGACGTCCAGCAGCCGCATGAAGGGATCCGGATCGAACTGCTCGGGCGAGAAGACCCCCGCACCCCGCCACTCGCCACCGGCGATGAGCCGCGCGGCGATCACCGGCGGGACTCCGGTCTGGTAGGCGGTCGCCTGCACCCCGAGCTCGCGATAGGCCTGCTCGTGGCTCGTGATGTTGTAGATGTAATAGGCCCGCTCCTGGCCGTCGCGCAGGCCGCGCGCGAGGGTGCCGACGCAGGTCTTGCCCCGCATCCGGCCGGCGAGGTTCTTGGGTTCGGGGAGCAGCGAGACTACCAGGTCCCGCGGCGACACCTCGACATCCCCCACCCGCACCTTCTCCTTGCCGTTGAGTCGCAGGTCCTTGAGCACCTTGAGCGTCTGCCAGGTGGTGTCATCCAGGCACAGCTTGAAGTCCGCGACCTTGAGGCCCGGGAAGAACATGGGCATGGTCCGGGCTTCCTCGTGGTCCACGTAATAGGTGTTGAGGACCCCCAGCTCGGGGAAGTCGAACGGCTCGTAGCCGGACAGCGCTTCCTCGAGGTGATACTGCCCGTCGCGCCAGGAGACGGCGCCACAGGTGCATTCGTCGATGAACACCCACGGCGAGAACACCGGCAGGAAGCCGCTGTGCCCCTCGCAGACCGAGTTGTCCCCGTCCCGGATCCGGAGTTCGGTGACCTCGTCGAGCAGGTGCTTGGCGGCGTATGCCGCGTAGATGTTGCTGGTGCCCGGGTCGGCGCCCATCCCCAACAGGGCCAGCCGGCCGGCGGCCCGGAACTCGGCGTCGAGGGCAAATTGGTCGGGCAGCTTCGGCGTGCCGTCGTCCTCCGCCCCACCCGAGGCCATGTCGATGTAATCCGCCCCGGCGTCCAGGCAGGCGCGCATCACGACCAGGTTGGTGGCCGGGAGGGCGGCGTTGAGCAGGATGGTGCTCTGGGTCTCACGGAGGGCACGGGCCACGGCGGACTGGTCGCCCGCGTTGAGCGTCAGCGCCTTCACGTGCGGGCGTCCGATCCGGTCGGCCAGCTGCTGGGCCCGGCCCGGGACCGCGTCCGCAATGACGAGCTGTTCGCAGGAGGACTCCTGCGCGAACCTCAGGGCGGACACGGTCCCCACCGCGCCACAGCCCAACACCAGGACTTTCACAAACTCCTCTTTCAGTTGTGAAGCGGGACTCGGTCTGGTGACCATTCGAGCCGGTGGGGCTCTCCCCCCCTCAGCTAGGGCCGCCTGCGCGGCCCTACCGGCTCCCCAAGTACACCTCGCCCCCCCCGCAGATAGGGGTCGCGACCCAAGGGTGCTGTCAGTCGCGAGATCGAACCCTCCGGTTGGTCGGAGGATGCAAACGCGGCCCGTCTGGGACGATGGCCGCACCGCCAGTCTTGCCCGCGGTCCCCGATCTGTCCAGCCCCCCCCCGGGGGGCCTCACATGAGGGACGTTCGGGCTTGCGGCCGGTTCTCGGGCGGCATCATCAAGGGGCCCAAGCGCTTGGGGCCGTGGCACGGCCCGAAGATATTCCGGCGATAGTGTATTAATTTCGGGCACTCTCGACTGCCAGCGCCCTATCAAGTGGGGCGGCGACTGCAGCGCCGGGCCACCGACGGCGATACTTTGGTGAAGATCTGGACACCTGTGCTGAGGGCGGGCGGGATGAGTGACGAGCGGCGGCCATCGATCCAACTCAAGTACCAGCTTGCCGGGACCGGCGTGCACGACGCCGCGGGCCGGACGGTGCTGGTCGTGGACGATGACGCCGACATGACCCGCCTCATGGGGGCCATGCTCGCCACTCGCGGCCTTACCGCTGTCTCGGCCTACGACGCCATCCAGGGCTTCCTGGTGGCGCAGCGGCAGCACCCCAAGTTCATCCTGGTGGACTGGCACATGCCCGCGGGCGGCGGACCGCAGCTGCTGCGCAAGCTCAAGGACAACCCAGCGACGCATGGGATCCCGGTGGTGGTCGTCACCGCCGACGGCTCGCCCGCGATCCCCGCAGAGGCGATGGCGCTGGGCGCGCGTGGCGTGCTCCACAAGCCCATCGACACCGACCAGTTCGTGGAGGTGGTGAAGTCGCTGGTTGAGTGATTCGACGAGGTGATCCCACGCGGGGCCGGCCGGTGCCAGCACCGTTTTTTTTGTGGCTCTTGAACTACCTTAAGTATCTCTATATATCCTTGTCTGTGATCATTTCGGTCGTCCAAGGGGTCTCAGTGGTCTTCGGTGCGATCCGTCGCCGCTCGTCCCTGACCAGCGGGCTGGTCCTGCTGGGCGTCATCGGCGCTGCGCCGCTGGCCGCGCAGCAGACCCTCACGGTGTTTGCCGCGGCGTCGCTCACCGAGGCACTTGGCGACATCGGCAAGGCCTTCGAACAGGCGCATCCGGGGGTGACCGTCCGGCTCAACTTCGCGGGCAGTCAGGCGCTCGTCACCCAACTGGAGCAGGGCGCCCGGGCGGACGTGCTGGCCACCGCAGACCAGCGGTGGATGGACTACGCACGGGAGCACCGCCTGCTCACCGCCGCACCGGTGGCTTTTGCACGCAACCGCCTGGTGGTGGTGCTGCCGCGTTCCAATCCCGGCCGCGTGGCTGGCCTCCAGGACCTGGCCCGGCCGGGCCTCAAGCTGGTGCTGGCTGGGGCGCAGGTGCCGGTGGGCGCCTACAGCCGGGAGGCGCTGCGCCGCCTGAATGGCGCCGCCGGTTTTCCAGCCGGCTACGACCGGCGGGTGCTGGGCAACCTGGTGTCCGAGGAAGAGAGCGTTCGGGCCGTGGTGGCCAAGGTGCAGCTGCGGGAGGCCGACGCCGGGATCGCGTACGTCACCGACGTCACGGCGCGCAGCCGGGAGGCGCTGACCCTGCTCCAAATTCCAGACCCCTACAATCCCGTCGCCGAATACCCGGTCGCGGCCGTGGCCGGAGGTCAGGCCGCGCTGGCCGAATCGTTCATCGCGCTGGTGCTGTCGGCCGCCGGCCAGCGCCTGCTCGCGGCGCGCGGCTTTCTGCCCGCCGGGTCCGCAGCGCCGTGATGCCCACCCGCCAGCGCACCGGGTGGCGGGAGCCTGCCGGGCAGGTGGTGATGCTCGGGCTGGCGGCGGTGCTCGCGCTGCTGGTGGCGCTGCCGGTCGTAGCGCTGCTCCTCCGCGTGCCACCGGCGACGCTGGTGACACAGCTCGGCGCACCGGAAGTGAGGGAAGCCCTGCGGCTGAGCCTGCTGACGAGCGTGGCCGCCACGGCGGTGTCGGTGCTGCTCGGGCTCCCGATGGCTCACCTGCTGGCCACGCGGGAGTTTCCCGGCAAGCGGGTCCTGGAGATCCTGATGGACCTGCCGATGGTCATCCCTCCGACGGTGGCCGGATTCGCCTTGCTGATGGCCTTCGGCCGTGCGGGGCTGCTCGGCGGCACGCTCTCGGCGTTCGGCATCACCCTGCCCTTCACCACGGCGGGCGTCGTGGTGGCCCAGGTGTTCATGGCCGTGCCGTTCTTCGTGGGGGCGGCGCGCGCCGGCCTTGCAGCCGTTGATCCGCGCTACCTGGACGCGGCGGCCACCCTCCGGGCGGGCGAAATGCACACCTTCCGGCGGGTGCGGCTGCCGCTGGCGCTGCCGAGCCTGGTCGCCGGGGCGGGCATGGCCTGGGCCCGCGCGCTCGGTGAATTCGGCGCCACGATCACCTTCGCCGGGAACCTCGCCGGCACTACCCGCACCGTCCCGCTCGACGTCTACCTGCGGCTGCACGAGGACCTGGCCGCCGCGGCCACGCTCTCGCTGCTGCTCATCATCATGGCCGCCGTCCTCCTCGTCGCGATGCGGCAGGCGGGACTGGGCCTCTTTGCGCCGCCCCGTGCTCCGCGCTTCGCTCCGCCACGCGCTCGGTGAGTTCCGCCTCGAGGGCGACCTCGAGGCGGCGTCCGGCACCACGCTGGTGCTGGTCGGCGAGAGCGGGTCCGGCAAGAGCACCGTGCTGCGGTTGCTGGCGGGTCTGGCACGGCTGCAGGCGGGCCGCATCGAGTGCGCCGGCGCCACGTGGTGCGATACGAGCGCCGGGGTCTGCTGGCCGCCACAGCACCGACCCATCGGCTACCTGCCGCAGGACTACGCACTCTTCCCGCACCTGTCGGTGCTCGACAATGTCGCGTTCGGGCTGGTGGCCACGGGCACGGGACGGCGCGAGGCCCGGCGGCGGGCACACGACGCGCTCGAGCGGCTTTCCCTCAGTGGCCTGGCCGGCCGCCGGCCCTCCGAGCTCTCGGGGGGGCAGCAGCAGCGCGTGGCGCTGGCCCGGGCCCTGATCCTCGAGCCCGCGCTGCTGCTGCTCGACGAGCCCCTCTCCGCGCTCGACCTCGAGACCCGCCACGTCGTGCGGGCTGAACTGCGCCGCACCCTGCGCTCGCTGCCCTGTGTCACGGTGTTCGTGACGCACGCCCCGCTCGAGGCCATGCTCTTTGGCGACCGGATCGCGGTGCTCGACCGTGGGCGGGTGGTGCAGAGCGGCGAGGCGCCAGACCTCCTCCGCCGTCCGCGCACCCGTTACGTGGCCACGCTGCTGGGGCTCAACCTGCTGCCCGGGCAGGTGCGTCGCCGGGGCCCGGGGGAGGAAGTACTGCTCGAGACGCCACGCGGACCGGTGACGGTGCTCGCGGCGGAGGCGGGCGACGAGCTCTTCCTGGTGGTGAGTCCCGACCAGGTGACCCTGTCCCGGGAGCCGCCGAGCGCCAGCGCACGCAACGTCATCCACGGTGTCATCGAGGAGATCCTGCCCGAGCCCCCGCATGGGGAGCGGGTGCGCGTGGTGCTTGGCCCCGCACCGTCCTTCGTGGCCGAGGTGACCGCCGAGGCGGCCACGCGGCTGGGCCTCGCCGTGGGGCAGGACGCCTACGCATCCTTCAAGGCCACGAGCGTGGCCGCCTACGCCTGAGCGCCCCGCTGGTCGCCTCACCCTGCACCGGGAGTCGCGATGCCTCCTCTCTACACGCGTTCGCTGCTGCTGGCCGTCGCCCCGCTGCCGCTGATGGCGCAGCAGGCGACGCCCGCCACCACGACCACGCCCGTGAAGATCGGCGGGTTCATCCAGGCCCGGCTCGCCTACCAGGAGGCTGTGGGCCTCACGGCCACGCTCAATCGCGCCCGCCTGCAGGCCACCGGGACGATCGCGCCCGCGTTCTCGTACCGGCTGCAGGCAGAGTTCCGCACGGGGAACGTGGGCACGGGCAAGGCGTCGGTCTCCCTCGCCGACGCCTACATCCGGTGGTCGCGCCGGGCGCTGGGGATCCAGGTCGGCCAGATGAAGACGCCGTTCACCCGTGAGTACGTCACGTCCATCGCCGACATCGAGACGCTGGACCGTTCCACGGTGGTGGACTCGCTGGCGCCCAAGCGGGACATCGGGCTCACCATGGACTACCAGGCCGGGAAGCGCGTCTTCATGGTGGCAGGGGTCTTCAACGGCGAGGGGCAGAACGTCACCGCCAACCGGGACTCGACCGTGCTGGGCGTGGCGCGGGCGACGGTGCAGCCGATTCCCCAGGTGACGTTCGGCGCCAACATCGCCCGGTACTTCGGCGACAGCACCCGGTATGGGGCAGATGTCTCCGTCGAGCACCGGGCCCTGGTGCTGCGCGGGGAGCTCGTGGCCCAGGCGCGTGACAGCGCCGGCGGCACCAGCGACCGCGGCTGGTTCGTGCTGGCGGGCTACAAGGTGGCCGCTGCCGTGCAGCTCGTGGGCAAGTACGAGCGCTTCGACCGGGAGGCGATCAGCCCGCAGCAGGCCAACCGGGCGGCGAGCGGCGGGGTGAACTGGTACGTGGTGCCCGCGACGGTGCGGCTGTCGGCCTTCTACGTGAGCCGGAAAGTCGGAAATCCCGGGATTCGAACGGGCACGTTCCAGACCCAGCTCCAGGTGCGGTTCTAGCCTCGCGGCAAGGCCGTGGGCCGGGAGGCGCGTGGGCGGCGCCCGGTCCCCTCCCCCTTCCCCCGGCCTCCCGGACGCGCCACCTTATCCTCCCGTCGAACCCCACCCGGAAGGCCGTCTGCACCTGCTCACCGTGGCCGAGACCGCCCGTCTGCTTCACCTGAATGTGAAGCGGGTGCAGGCCCTGGCGCGCGCAGGCAAGCTCCCCGCCACGCGGGTGGGCCGGAAGTGGCTGTTCCCGCGCGACCGCGTCGAGGCGCTGCTGGGTGGGCCGGCGCGCTCGGCCGCGGGCTCGGGCAGCGTGGAGTTGAGTGCCCGCAACCAGCTGCGGGGCCGGATCCGCGGGCTCGCGGTAGAGGGGCTCATGTGCGAGGTGCGGCTCGACATCGGCGGGCAGGAGCTGGTCTCGATCATCACCCGCGCGTCGGCGGAGCGGCTGCGGCTCAAGGCCGGAGACGAGGTGCTGGCGGTCATCAAGTCCACCGAGGTCATGATCGGCCGTGACTGAGCCCTCCGCGTTCGCGCTCTCCGTGGCCGGGCTGGCCACCGGGCTGGCCTGCCTGATCGGCCTGCCGCTGGCGTGGCTGCTGGGGCGGCATGCCTTCCGCGGGAAGTCTCCGCTGCAGGCGCTGCTGCTGCTGCCGCTGGTGCTGCCGGCCACCCTGCTTGGCTACTGCGTCGTGCTGCTGGGGCAGCACCCCGGCGTGGCGCGGGGCTTGGCGCTGGTCGGGCTGGCCCCGGCCTTTGACTGGCGGATGGGGGTGCTCATCGCCACGACGGGAGCGCTCGCCATGTTCGTGCGCTCGGCCCAGGCCGAGTTTGCCCGGGTGGACCGGCGCCTGGAGCAGGCCGCCCGGACCCTCGGCCGCTCGGAGTGGAGCCTCTTCTGGGCGGTGACGCTGCCGCTGGCCTGGCGCGGCGTGGCCGCCGGCGTGGGTCTGGCGTTTGCCCGCGCGGTGGGCGAGGTGGCGCTCACGCTGCTGGTGGCGCGGGTCGCGCCCGCGCCGTCGCAGGCCGGCACGGTGGGGCTGGTCGCGCTCACCTGCGCCGTGCTGCTGCTGCTGTCCACCGCACGCCTCACGCGCGCCGTGAGCTGAGCCCATGCTCTCCGTCGAACTGCTCAAGCACTTTCCCGACTTCACGCTCGACGTCCAGTGGACGGCCGACGAGGGTGTGGTGGCGCTGTTCGGCCCCTCGGGCGCCGGGAAGACGCTGACCCTGGAGTGCCTCGCGGGGCTCATCCGGCCGGATGGCGGGCGGATCGAGCTGCGGGGACAGACCCTCTACGACTCCGTGCGCGGCGTGCACCGCGCCACGCGCGACCGCCGGCTTGGCGCGGTGTTCCAGGGCTACGCGCTCTTCCCGCACCTCACGGTCGAGGAGAACCTCGCCTTCGGGCTGGAACGCCTGGCGCGGGTCGCCCGGCGGCAGCGCACCGAGGAGCTGCTGGAGCGGCTTCGGCTCACGGAGGTGCGCAGCCTCCGTCCCGCCGCCCTGTCGGGGGGACAGCAGCAGCGGACCGCCCTGGGCCGCGCGCTGGCGCCGGACCCCGACCTGCTGCTGCTCGACGAGCCGCTCGGCGCGCTCGACAGCCCGCTCCGCCGCAGCCTTCGCGATGAGCTGGCGGGGATGCTGCGCGGGTTCGGGAAGATGGCGGTGGTGGTCACCCACGACCTGGCGGAGGCCTGCCAGCTGGCCGACCGGATCGTGGTCTACGACCGCGGGCGCGTGGTGCAGGTCGGACCCAAGGACCTGGTGCTCTCGCGTCCGGCGAGCGCCGACGTGGCCGCCGCGCTCGGGGTGCGCAACGTGCTTGAAGGCGTGGTCCTGAATGCCGGGCCGGAAGGCGTCCAGCTGGTGTGGCGCGGGCACCTGCTGGTGGCGGCGCACGGCGCCACGGGCGGAGCGCTGCCGGCCCCCGGAGACCGGGTGGCGTTCTTCATCCGGCCGGAGCACGTGCGGCTCATGCGGAAGGACCGCTACGGCGGGGCGGACGCCCGCCAGGTCAACCTGGTGCGCGGCACCCTGGTCGGCGAAGTAAACATGGGCGCCGCGTACTCCCTGCAGTTCGTGGTCGAGGGCGAGGGCACCCCGCCCGCCCGCGGGTACGACCTCGAGATCGCGGTG
Source organism: Gemmatimonadales bacterium (assembly GCA_044221045.1). Lineage (GTDB taxonomy): Bacteria > Gemmatimonadota > Gemmatimonadetes > Gemmatimonadales > GWC2-71-9 > JADJOM01. The sequence goes on along the minus strand of JBGAPX010000037.1, from coordinate 15,545 downwards.
CCCAAGCTGGTGCACGAGAAGCTCTGCCTGCACTACGACCGGCAGTGGACCGTCTCGGTGCAGCCCAGCGCGATCGAGCTCCTCCCCACCGCCTGACCGCCGTCAGGGGCGGGCCCCGCCCGCCAGCCGTGGCGCCAGCCACCGATAGCCCAGCAACAGCACGAAGAGCAGCAACAGGAGCTGCGCCGCCCGCCAGGCGGCGTGGTCCACCATGCCGCGCCCGGCCGCGGTGAGGCCCTCGCCCGCGCCGACGGCGGCGTTGACGGCCTCGGTGGCGGCGCGCAGCTCCCGGAGCGCGACGGTGTACTTCTCCACGTCGAAGGATGCCGCGCCGCCGGGGGCGCGCGGATCCCGCAGGCTCGCCACCAGCCGGTCGGCGGCGCGGATGGCTTCACCCATCGTGGCGGCGGTCTGCTGTGAGAGGGTCATCAGCCGCTCCCCCGACTCCGCGAGCGCCCGTCCGTCCCGGGTGATGCCGCCCGCCTCCTGGAGCAGCCCTCGCAGGGCCGACTCGCGGGCGTCGAAGGCCGCGAGCAGCGCGGTGCGTTCGTTCCCCAGGAGCGTCGGGAGGCTCTCGGCCTGGGCGGTCAGCCGAGCCATGCTGGCCGAGAGGAGGCTCACGCTGCCCAGGGTCTGCCGGGCCTCGGGCGTGTTCATCGCCTCCCAGCTCAGGGCCTCTGCCTGCCAGCGGGACAGCAGGGGAAGCCGTTGGGCGAGGAAGAGGAAGCGCTCGCCGAGCAGCCGGGTCTCCTCGATCTGGCGGGTGGCGTCCTCGAGCGGCGCGAAGAGCCCCTTGGCGCGGGACTGGCCCGCACCCGCCGGCAGGTCGGCCAAGCGCACCACGCCCGGGAAGGCCGGGTCCGTGCGCGCGGCCGCCCACGCATCCACGCGCTCGCGGAGCGCCTGGAGTTCCCCCGCGGAGTAGACGCGCCCGCCGAGGGACCAGATCTCCCGCTCGAGCAGGCCGAGTGCCTCGGCCATCGGGGCCCGCGCGGCGGGGCCGAGTCCCTTCGCGTCGCCGCCGGGGCGCAGCGCCCGGGACTGGGCGGCGGTGGAGACCATGAGGTCGAGCAGCGCCGCCTCGGGGTCGGGTCCCACGGCGAGGGTGACGGCGCTGGTGCCGACCTCGGTCTGCACCAGCTGGGTGAGCAGGCGGGTCTCGGGCGACGAATCCCGCTGCCGGGCCGCCGCCGTGGCACGGGCCACCTCGCCCAGGGCGCGGTCGGCGTAGGCCATGAGCCGGGTCTGCAGCTGGCCCACGGTGAGGGCGCCGCCGTCGAGCGAGAGTTGGGTGTTCCCCGAGGGCTGGGTTGCCGGGGCCGGCACCACGGGGCGGGTGGCGACGCCCTGACGGGTGCCGCAACCGCCCAGCAGGGCGGCGAGGGCAAGGCAGCTGGCGGGGATTGCATGGCGTGGCGCCATCGGGGGCTCCGGAGCCGGCCGGGGTTCGGGCGGCCGTGGGCACGAGGTTACCGGCCCGCGGCGGCACAGGGAAGGGCATGGGCGTCAGGGGACGCGGCAGCGGGGCAGACTTGCTCGGCCCTCGGCCGGGGCGCTACACTCCCGCCTCCTCGCTCCGGTGGAATCGATGAACGGCGTCACCAACATCCCCCGTCCCGTCAACGACCCGATCCTTGGCTACGCGCCCGGCAGCCCCGAGCGGGCCACCCTCAAGGCCGAGCTGGCGCGGATGGCCGACGAGACGATCGAGATCCCCGTGATCGTCGGCGGGAAGGAAGTGCGCACCGGCGACCTGCACCCGGTGGTGAGTCCCCATGACCATCGCCGGGTGCTGGCCCGGGCCCATCACGCCGACGCCGCCACGATCGCCGCGGCGATCGCATCGGCGCGTGCGGGGTGGCGCCACTGGTCGGCGATGCGCTTCGAGGACCGGGCGGCGGTGTTCCTCAAGGCCGCGGACCTGCTGGCGGGACCGTGGCGGGCCCGGCTGAACGCCGCGACGATGCTGGGCCAGAGCAAGACGGCGTTCCAGGCGGAGATCGACAGCGCCTGCGAGCTGATCGACTTCTGGCGCTTCAACGTCTACTTCGCCGAGCAGCTCATGCGGGAGCAGCCGGCGTCCTCGGCGAACACCTGGAACCGGATGGAGCACCGCCCCCTCGAGGGCTTCGTGTACGCCATCACGCCGTTCAACTTCACCGCCATCGGCGGCAACCTGCCGACGGCGCCCGCCATCATGGGCAACGTGGCCATCTGGAAGCCCGCCCAGACGGCGCTGCTCAGCAACTACTACGTGATGAAGCTGCTGGAGGAGGCGGGGCTGCCGCCGGGGGTGATCAACTTCCTCCCCGGGGACCCGGTGGCGGTGAGCAACGCGCTGCTGGCCGACCGGGGGCTCGCGGGCATCCACTTCACCGGCTCCACCGCCGTGTTCCAGAGTCTGTGGCGCACGGTGGGCCAGAACCTGGGGAGCTACGCCGGCTATCCGCGCATCGTGGGCGAGACCGGGGGCAAGGACTTCGTGCTGGCCCACCCGAGCGCGGACGTCGATGCGCTGGCGGTGGCGCTGGTGCGCGGCGCGTTCGAGTACCAGGGCCAGAAGTGCAGCGCCGCCTCGCGCGCCTACGTGCCGGCCAGCCTGTGGCCGCGGGTCAAGGAGCGGGTGCTCGCGATGATGGCCGAGATCCGCATGGGCGACGTGCGGGACTTCCGCAACTTCATGAGCGCGGTCATCGACCTGCGGGCGTGGGACCGGCTCACCGGCTACCTGAGCCAGGCGCGGAAGGACCCGGGGGTGACGGTCCTCGCCGGGGGCAATGCCAGCAAGGAGACGGGCTATTTCGTGGAGCCCACGCTGCTGCAGGTCGAGGACCCGGCCTACCGCACCATGTGCGAGGAGCTCTTCGGCCCGGTGCTCACGCTCTACGTCTACCCGGACGCCCGCTGGACCGAGACGCTCGCGCTGGTGGACACGACCAGCCCCTACGCGCTCACCGGGGCGGTGTTCGCCCAGGACCGGCGCGCCCTGGCCGAGGCCGACGCCGCGCTGCGGCACGCGGCGGGAAACTTCTACGTGAACGACAAGCCCACCGGCGCGGTGGTGGGCCAGCAGCCCTTCGGCGGGGCGCGGGCCAGCGGCACCAACGACAAGGCGGGCTCGATCCTCAACCTGGTGCGCTGGGTCTCGCCCCGCAGCATCAAGGAGAACTTCGTGCCGCCGAAGGACCACCGCTATCCCTTCATGGCGGCGGAGTAGGGACGGCCCGGACCGGCGCCGTCCCCGACGGCCCTCACTGCTTGTAGATGGTCCCGCCCTTCATGACGAAGCGCACCCGCTGCAGCTCGGTGATGTCGGCCAGCGGGTCGGCGGCGACCGCCACCAGGTCGGCGAAGCGCCCCTCGGCCACGGCGCCGAGGTTGGCCGACTGGTCCAGCAGCCGGGCCGCGGTGCTGGTGGCGGACTTGATCGCCTGCATCGGCGTCATGCCGTAGCGCACCATGTAGTCGAGTTCCTTGGCCTGGTTCTCGGTCCAGGCGTAGCCCCCCGCGTCGGTGCCGTAGCTGATGTACGGCACCAAGCCGCGGCGCACCGCCTCGCCGAACGCCTGCCGTTCCAGGTCCACCATCTTCGGCCAGATGCCGCCCCGCCCCTCCGCCACGTAGGCGCCCACGAAGATCGTGGGGCACCAATACACCTTCTGCCGCACCATGCGGTCGATCAGGTCGGGGGTCAGGCCGTCGCCGTGCTCGATGGTGTTGAACCCGGCCCGCAGCGCGGCGTCGATCCCGTCCCAGCCGATCGCGTGGCCGGCGATCTTCCGCCCCAGGCGGTGCGCCTCGTCGGCGAAGGCCTTGAGTTCCTCGTCGGTGAAGTTGAGCCAGCTGTGCAGGCGGCCGTCCTCGCCCAGGTAGTAGCGCCGGTCGACGTAGACCTTGATCCAGTCGGCCCCGTACTTCACCTGTTCCCGCACCGCGCGCCGGATGTTGTCCACTCCATCCACGATCTGCACCCCGTCAGGCACCCGGAGCTCCCAGGAGTAGCCGGAGAGCGGGTACATCCCGGTGGCGCTGAAGGCCCGGGTGGCCACGAACAGCCGGGGCCCCGAGATGATCCCCCGGTTGATCGCGGTCTTCACGTCCACGTCGGCATACATGGCGCCCTCGGTCTCGAGGTCGCGGAGGGTGGTGAACCCGTTCTCGAGGGCGGTCCGCGCCGCGACGGTGGCCCGGATGGTGCGGTAAGGAATGGATTCCTTGAGGAGCTGGACGTCGTAGTCCTCGGCGGTGATGTCGCCCTGGAGCAGGATGTGGGTGTGATTATCAATCAGGCCCGGAAGGACGGTCATCGCGCCCAGGTCCACCAGGCGGGCGTCGCCGGCTGCCGCGGACACCTCCGCCCAGGGCCCCACCCGGAGGATCCGGGGGCCCTCGACCAGGATCCCCTGGTCGTTCCGGGGCTGGTCGGACAGGCCGTCGATCAGGCGCCCGGCGTGGATCAGGACCCGGGTAGGGGGGGCGGTTCCCTGCGCGGCCGCTCCGGTGGTCAGGCAGAGCGCCATGAGGGTCGCCAGGGCGGTGACGTGGCGCTTCATGAATGATCGTGGCATACTCCCGATACCCTTGTGGAAGGAACCTGAGTGGACCGCGTGCGGAAGAGCTCCATCGGAGATATTCCCGTTCTGATGCCGGATGGCAAGCCGTCCCGCCGGCGGGGGGCGGGCCCGCGCGCCTTCCGCTGGCTGCTCTGGCTGCTCCTGGTCGTGGCGGCGGCCGGCGCCGTCTACCTGGTCCGGGCCCGGCGTGCCGCCCGTGCCCCGGCCCCGCGCGCCCTCCCGGCAGCGGCGGACAGCCTCCGGGCGGCCGCGGACTCCACCGCGAGGACCACGGGCGGCACCCGTCGCCGTCCCGACAGCAGCCGGAGCCGGCCACCGCAGTGATGCGCCTGGTGCCCGCCGCGCTGCTCCTCGCGGCGCCGCTTGGCGCCCAGGGCGCGCCCGCCTACCACGCCCTCCAGCTCGACTGCGCCCGCTACCGCCAGGCCATCCACACCACCATCCAGCTCGAGAGCCGTGGCGAACGCACCCTCGAGGTGACGGATCGGGACGGGGTCCTGGTGCTGCGCGCCACGGCCCGGGACTCGCTGATCGGCCTCGAGGCCTGGTACGACACCCTGTTCCTGGCACGCGAAGGCTCGGGCGAGCGCCTGGTGCCGGCCACCGACGGCCTGATCGGCGGCCGCTTCACCGGGCTGCTGACCCGGCGGGGCGGGTTCACCGCGACCGACCGGCCCTTCATCCCGGACGAGGTGGCCCAGGTGGCCGACGTGGGCGATGCGCTGGAAGAGCTGCTGCCGCCGCTGCCGACCACCGAACTCGCACCGGGGGCTGGGAGCCGCGATGCGTTCGGGACGGTGATCCTGCGGCTGCCCGACGGGACCCGCGATGGCCGGCGGGTGGCGCGCTACCGCCTCACGCGCACCCTCGAACGTGAGGAGGAGCGCATCCTCCCCGATTCCAGCCGGGTGCGGGCGGTCCGCCGAGAGCGCGAAACCGGAAGCTACGAGTGGTCCCCCGAGGCAGGGACCGTGAGGTGGGAACGGGCGATCACCATCGACGTCGAGGTGCCGGTGGGGGGGCCGGTGAAGCGCCCGTTCCGCACCCGAATCGAACAGCTGGTGACGATCGAGCGGGTGGGTTCCCTGGCGAGCTGTCGGTAGCTGCGGGAAGCGGGAAGCGGGAAGGGAGGGCCGGCCGGCGCGCCGGCCCCCGTCGTTTCCTCCGCTAGGCCGGCGTGACCTGCCGGTAGATGTAGTCGAGGGGGGCGCTGGTCTCGGTGAGTGCCTGCTCGATCAGCCCGTGGCGCGGGGACAGGCTGCAGACCGGGTCGGTGGCGGCGGCGTCCCCGGTCAGGGCAAAGGCCTGGCAGCGGCAGCCGCCGAAGTCCTGGCCCTTCCGCGGGCAGCTCCGGCAGGGCTCCTGCATCCACGCGTCGCCGCGGAAGGCATTGAAGATCGGGGCCTCGCGCCAGATCCAGCCCAGGTCGTGGTCGCGCACGTTGACGAACTCGAGCCCGGGGATCTGGGTGGCGCCATGGCACGGCAGGGCGCGGCCGTCGGGGGTGAGCAGGATGTACACGTTGCCCCAGCCGCCGTAACAGGGCTTGGGCCAGGTCTCGTAATAGTCGGGCAGCACGTAGATGATCTGCATCCCGCCCCGGTGCCGCTCCAGCGCCGCTTCCGCCACCTGGCGTGACCGCTCCACCTGCTCCCGCGTGGGCATGAGCATGTCGCGGTTCCGGAGCGCCCAGCCGTAGTACTGCGTGTTGGCCAGCTCCAGCCGGTCGGCGCCCGCCTCTGCCGCGAAGGCGATGATCTCGGGCAGCCGGTCGAGGTTGCCGCGGTGGAGTACCACGTTCACCGAGAAGGCGAGGTCGAGCTCCTTTACCAGGCGGGCCGCCTCCTGCTTCTGCCGGCCCAGCGTGATGCCGGCGATGCGGTCGGCGTTGGCCTGGTCGGTGTCCTGGAAGGAGATCTGGACGTGGTCGATGCCGGCCGCCTTGAGCCGCTCGGCCCGCGCGCGGGTGAGGCCCAGGCCGCTGGTAACCAGGGTGGTGTAGAGTCCCTCGGCGCGCGCATGGGCCACCAGCTCCTCGAGGTCCTTCCGGACCAGCGGCTCCCCGCCGGAGAGGCCGAGCTGCAGCACGCCAAGCTCGCGCGCCTGGGTGAATACCCGCTGCCAGTCCCCGGTGGTGAGCTCGGCGTCGGCGCGGGACATCTCCAGCGGATTGGAGCAGTAGGGGCAGTGCAGCGGGCAGCGGTAGGTGAGTTCCGCGAGCAGCGTGGTGGGCGTGCCGAGCTGCGGCGCCACGGCGGGACGGCTCGGTGTCTCGGCGGCTCGGGGGCTCGGCGCTTCGGCGCTGAGTGCCGGCGGCGTCACCAGCCCGCGCCGCGCCATGTCGCCGACGTACTCGCGGACATCCGCCAGCACGTCCGCGTGGTAGCGGCGGCCGAGTTCGTCAGCGATGGCCGCCACGGTGCGGCTGCCGTCGCAGAGCTCCAGGATGGCTCGGCCGGAATCGTTCAGGAACATGGCCCCTTCGGGCCACAGGAGCACCGGCCGGTTGCGCACCCGGTCGTGGCCCAGGCGGGCCAGGCGCCAGAGCCGGGGGCGTCCGTCAGTCGCGGTAGGCATTGTGGATCACGTCGATCAGGGCCCACAGCATCTCGATCTTGAACCGGAGGGCCTCGAAGGCGGCCCGCTGGGTCTCCACGGTGGTGCAGTGCGCCTGCACGATGGCGAGGCCATGCCGGACGTCGCGCGGGGCCTGGATCAGCCGGCTGCGGAAGTAGTCGAGCGCCTCGGGCGGGATCCACGGGTAGTGCCGCGGGAACGCCTCGATGCGCTGCTGGTGGATCTTCGGCGCGAACAGCTCCGTCAGCGAGCTGGCGCACCCCTCCACCCAGGGCTTCGACTTGCAGAACCAGACGTACGATTCGCAGATCGTGCGGACGGCGGGCAGGACGTGCCGCTCATCCTCCATCTCCTCCCGCGGGACGCCCAGCGCGACGCCCAGCCGGATCCAGAGCTCAATGCCGCCCTCGCCGGGCCGGGTGCCGTCATGGTCCACGATCCGCTGCAGCCACTCCCGCCGCACCGCGGGGTCGGGGCAGTTGGAGAGGATGGCCCCGTCCTTCCGCGGCACCACCCGCTGGTAGGCCAGCCGGTTGGCCACCCAGCCCTGGAACTGCCGCCGGGTGAGCGTGCCCGCGTACATCTGCTGGTGGAAGGGGTGCTCCACGTAGTACGAGCCGTGGAAGTTCCTGAGCGCGGCCTCGAGCTCCTCCGGCGTGAGCGGGCGGGTCAGCCCGGGGATCGGGGGCCGGGGCGGCGTGGCGAGGGCCGAGGCCTGGAGCGTGCTGGTCATCGTTGGCTCACAGCTGGAAGCGCATGCCGTCGTCGCCCACCTCGAGCCCTGCCGCCACCACCGCGGCACGCTCGGGCGAGTCCTCGACCAGCATCGGGTTCGAGTTGTTGATGTGCGTGTACACCTTCCGCGGCCCGGGCAGGCGGCCCAGCCGCGCGAGGCTCCCGTCGGCGCCCCCGACGGGGAGGTGGTCCATCTGGCGCGCGGTGCGCTCCGAGAGCCCGAGCCGGATCATCTCGTCATCGGACCAGAAGGTACCGTCGAAGAGCAGCAGGTCGGCGCCGCCCAGCCGGCCGGCGAGCGCGGGGTCGAGCCCGCCGCAGCCCGGCACGAAGGCGAGCGTCTTCCCCGTGCCCCGGTCGGTGACCAGCAGTCCCACGGTATGGCCGGGAAGGTCGCGGCGCGCGAAGCGGGGTGGATCGCCCGGCACGGCCACCGGCGTGACCACGAGCCCGCTGCCCACCCCATCGTGGTAGCACAGCTCGGCCGGCTGCTCGAGGGCCAGCTCGTGTTCCGTCACGCGCGCGAAGGCGTAGGTGACGGGCACGATGCGGGAGTCGTGGTTGAGCACCTCGAGCACGGCACGGGTGGCGAACAGGGACAGCCGCCGGCCCTCACGCAGGAGGGCGATGCCCAGGGTGTGGTCGAGTTCCGCGTCGGTGGGGACGATGCCCTCCACGGGCACGTGGCGCAGCGCCTCGCCGGGGCGGCCGTCGAGGTGGCGCAGCTGGTCGCGCACGTCGGGCGAGGCATTGAGCAGGAACCAGCGTCGGCCATCGGCCGAGATGGCCACCGACGACTGGCTGCGGGGATGGGCGCGGGCCGGTTCCGATCGCGCGATCCGGCACGGTGGGCACCAGCAATTCCACTGGGGGAAGCCGCCGCCCGCCGCGGTGCCGAGGAGGATGACGTCCATGGGAGCAGAAATGGAAACGGGGCCCGCGATGATCGCGAGCCCCGTCCGGTGCGTCCGACCCTAGAGGGTCGCGACGTACGCGGTGACTTCCATGGTCACGGCGACGACTTCGGCTTCGGGCTTGGTCCAGGTCATGGTCGATGCTCCGCTGAGAGGTAGGAGGTCGCTGGGTGGAACCACCCAGTCGGGAAGAGGGATCTCCCGACGTCACCCGGAAGAATGCAGGCCGCGTGCCGCCTGCCGGCGAACCACATGCGCCCCGCTAAGTGCCCGGTGTCATGCGCGTTACGCACTCCGTGACCGGATTCCGGCACCGTCCGTGCGGCTGGGTGAGAAGCCCCAACTGGGCGGTATCACCCACTCAGGCCGTACTTCTTGAGCCGGTAGCGGAGGGTGTCCCGCGAGATCCCGAGGCGCTGGGCGGCGCGGGTCTGGTTCCCGCCCTCGTCACGGAGGGCCTGCTCGAGCAGGGTGCGCTCCCACTGCTCCAGCGTCATGTCGGCGGCTCGGCGGCTCGGCGGCTCGGCGGCGGGGGTGGGCTGAACCGCTTCAGGCTCTGCCGCCGGCCGGCCGGGCGCCCCGCCGGGCATGGTCAGCGCGAGGTGCTCGGGGGAGAGTTCCGGCTCCTGGCTCCACAGCACCGCGCGCTCGATGACGTGGGAGAGTTCCCGGACGTTGCCGGGCCAGGGGTAGGCCCGCATGACCGCGCGCGCCGCGGGACTGAGGCGCCGTCCGGGCCGGCCGTACTTCGCGGCGAACCGTCGCAGGTAGAACTCCGCGAGGAGGAAGACGTCCTCGCCCCGTTCCCGCAACGGCGGCAGCTGCAGGATGATCACCGCGAGGCGGAAGTAGAGGTCGCGCCGGAACCGCTCCCGCTCCGACTCGTGCGCCAGGTCGCGGTTGGTCGCGGCCAGGATGCGGACATCGATCTTGCGGTCGCGCACCCCGCCCACCCGCCGGACCACGCGTTCCTCGATGGCCTTGAGGAGCTTGCCCTGCAGCGCCAGCTCCACGTCGCCGACCTCGTCGAGGAAGATGAACCCTCCCTCCGCCGCCTCGAAGAGGCCCAGCTTGGATTCCCGGGCGTCGGTGAAGGCGCCGCGCTCGTGCCCGAACAGCTCCGATTCCATGAGGCTGGCCGGCAGGGCAGTGCAGTTGACGTCGATGAAGGGGCGCTCGGCCCGCGGGCCGGAGGCATGGATGGTGCGCGCCACGAGGCCCTTGCCGGTGCCGGTCTCGCCGGTGATGAGCACCGGCGGGGTGTCGTCGAGCGCGGCGATCTGGCGGGCCCGGTCCAGCACGGCACGCATGGCCGCCGACTGGCCCACGACCTCGCCGAAGGGCTCATCGCGGACCGCGCGGTGCCGGTAGTACGAGAGCTCCTGCCGCAGCGCGCTGGTCTCGCGCGCGCGATCGGCCAGGAGCTTCACCTCCTCGAGGTCGAGCGGCTTCTTCACGTAGTCGAACGCGCCGAGCTTGACGGCCTCCACCGCGCCCTCGATCGAGCCGTGGGCGGTCATGACCACGACCGAGATGCTGGGGTCGAACTCGCGGATCTTCCGCAGCAGGGCGATGCCGTCCATGCCCGGCAGCCGCACGTCGGTGAAGACCACGTCGGGGCGCAGCGACGCGAGGAGGGGGAGCGCGGCCTCGGCGTCGTCCGCGACGGTGGCCTCGTACCCCGAGGCCTCGAGGAAGGCCTTGATGGCGCGCGCCAGGGTACGCTCGTCGTCGACGATCAGGACGGTGCTGCCGCTCATGCCATGCTCCCGGGCGCCGCGGTGGGGAGCCACAAGGTGACGGTCGTGCCGCGGCCCCGCTCGCTCGCGATGTCCAGGGTGCCCCCATGCTGCGCCACGAAGCGGCGCGCGGTGGCCACGCCGAGCCCGGTGCCCTCCGGCCGGGTGGTGAAGAACGGCTGCCCCACCTGCGGCAGCGCCTCGGGCGCGATGCCGCGACCGGTGTCGGCCAGGGTCAGGCGCACCCCCGGGCGGCCCGCGGGGCCCGGGGCCGGGACGGCCGCCAGGGTCAGCTGCCCGCCGTCCGGCATGGCGTCGAAGGCGTTGGAGATGAGCTCCACCAGCGTCTGCTCCAGGGTCACGGCGTCGGCCGCGATGTCGGGAAGGTCGTCGGGAATCCGGAGGTCGACTGTCACGCGCTGCTGCCGGCCGCGCTCGGCGAAGGCCGGGAGCGCCTGCTGCACCAGCGCCGCGAGTCGCTCGGGCAGCGGACGAAAGGGTGCCGGGCGCGAGAAGGCAAGGAGGTGCGTGATCCGGCGGTCGAGCCGGTCCACCTCGGCGATGATCGCGCCCAGCTGCTCGGGCGCCGCCGGCGACTGCGGGTGCCGCAGCACCAGCTGGGCCGAGGCCCGCAGGCTGGCCAGCGGGTTCTTGAGGCCGTGTGCCACCGCCGCCGACATCTCGCCGATCGAGGCGAGCTTCTCGGACTGCACCAGCTGGGCCTGCGTCCGCTCCAGCTGGGCCACCTTCCCCTGCAGCTGTTCGGTCAGGCGGAGCATGTCCGCGCGCGAGTCGCGCAGGCTGCGGGTCATCCGGGCGAAGGAGCGCGCCAGTTCACCGACCTCGTCGGGGGAGCTGGCCTCGATCGGGTGCTCCAGGTTGCCCTGGGCCACCACCGCCATCGCCGCGCGCAGCTCGTTGATCGGCCGGGCCAGGCTCCGCGCCATCAGCCACGCCGCCACCAGCCCCGCCACCACCGCCACCAGGAAGATGGCGATGAGCGCGCGCTGCTCGTTGCGCACGATCGCCGCCACGCCGGCGAACGCGCCCGAGACGCTGGTCTCGCGGGTGCGGCGATAGACCTGGCGGTTGAGCGCGGTGAGCGCCGGCTGCAGCCGGGTGCGGAGCTCCAATTGCGCCGTGCGGTACGCCAGCGCGCGATCGCCTCCGTCGGCCAGCCGGAAGACGCTGTCGCTCATCCGGACGAACTGCTGCTGGATGCCCCACACCTGGTCGGCGAGCGGGCCCTCGTCCGGCCCGAGCTCCGCCCGCCAGCGGTCAAACCAGTACTGCACCACCTCGCCCGCCAGCTGGTACTCTTTGCGCGCGCCGGGATCGAGGCCGGTCAGGTACCGCCAGACCACCTCGGTCTGGTTGAACATTGCCGTCTCGAGCTCGGCGTAGGTACGGCTGCGCCCCAGGCGGTCGCCCAGCGTCTCCAGCGCGCGCTGCTCCAGCGCGTTGCTGCGGATGGCCTCCACGCCGATGAGCAGGGCGGGCAGCACCATCAGCGACACGCCGAGCAGGAGCTTGCGCTGGAAGGTCATGCCGGGAATTAGCGCCGCGCGCCGTGCGGGGGGAAGGGGCCGCCGGCCGGCGTCAGCCGCCCTGCGCGAGCGCCTGGCCCACCGTCGCCAGCCCCGCCAGCAGCCGTTCCAGGTGCTCGGGCCCGGTGCGCGGGTTCATGAGGGTGGTTCGCAGCACCCGGCGGCCACCCAGGACGGTGGTGGTGATCCAGCCCTCGCCGCCGCGGTTGTAGCGCTGCCGCAGCTCGAAGTTGAGCTGGTCGAGGGCCTCGCCGGCGACGGCGCCGCCCCCGACGTACCGGAAGCAGAGGATGTTCGACTCCGGCGCGTGGACCGCCTCGAAGGCGGGGTGCGCCTCGATCAGGGTGTGCAGCGCCGTGGTCATGTCGCAGAGGCGGTCGTACAGCCGCCCGATGCCATCGGCGCCGTAGCGCTCCAGCGCGAGCCAGAGCTTGATGGCGTCGGCGCGGCGGGAGCACTGGAAGCTCCGGACCCCCTGGTCCCAGACCCGCTCCCCGGCCGCGCCATGGAACAGGTAGGGCGCCCGCTGGGCGAAGGCCTGGTCGAGGTCGCGCTCCTCGCGCACCAGCACCAGGCCGGCGGCCAGCGGCAGCAGCATCATCTTGTGGGGATCCCACGCGATCGAGCGCGCCCGCGCGATCCCGGCCACCCGGTGCCGGTGCCGCTCCGAGAGCAGGGCGGAGGCGCCGTGCGCGCCGTCCACGTGCAGCCAGAGCCCGCGCCGTTCACACTCGAGGCCGATCGCCTCCAGGTCGTCGAAGGCGCCGACCGGCGTGGACCCCGCGGTGGCCACCACGGCCATCACCGCGCGGCCCTCCCCCGCCAGCCGGTCGAGGGTGGCGCGGAGCGCGGGGACGTCCATGCGCCAGTCGCGCATCGGGACCGGGATGCCGGCGCGGAGCCCGAGGCCCAGCGCGCCGATGGCGCGGGTGACGGCGTAGTGCGCCTGTTCCCCGTACACCACGACCGGCGGGTCGGCCCCGACGCCCTGTTCCCAGGCGTCCGGGAGGGCCGCCGCGCGGGCCGCGAGCAGGGCGGAAAAGGTGGCCTCGGTGCCGCCGGAGGTGAGGGTCCCGCCGCAGGAGGGGCCGTACCCGGCGAGGGCGCCGAACCACCGCACCAGCTGGTGCTCGATCGCGTTCGCGCTCGGCGACATCTCGCGCACCGCGGTGGACCCGTTCACCGCGCTGATCAGCGCCTCGATCCAGATCGTCGCGGGGAGCGGGGCCGAGACCTGGTGGCCCATGTACATCGGGTGGGTGAGCCGGGTGACGTCGCCCAGCACCTCGCGCTCGAGGCGCTCGAGGACCTCGGGGAGCGGGTGGCCGCCCATCGGGAGCGGGCCGGCGAAGCGGGCGGCGAGTTCCTCCGCGCTGCGCGCGGTCGAGACCGGGCCCTCGCCGCGGCCGGTGCGGTCAAGGTAGCGCGCCACTAGGTCGAGCACGCGCTCGCCGGCGTCGCGGGTGGCGTCCGCGGCGAGCGCGTCGAGGATCGGGTCGGGGGCGGCCATGGGAGGGAGAATCTACCACGGCGCGGGCCCAGGCAGTGCCGCGCCTAGTGGGCCGGCGGGGCGCCGCCCTGGGTGCGGCCGGTCCGGAAGAGCAGCAGCAGCGGGAGCGCCAGCACGAACGTGACGCCCATGATCAGAAAGACCTTCTCGAAGGCCAGCACGCTCGCCTGCAGGTGCAGCTTGCGCTCGAGCAGCGCGAGGGCGCGGGTCTCGGCCTCGGCGGCCGACCCGCCCAGCCGCGCCAGCCGGGCCGTCACGCCCTGCAGCCAGGTGGCGGTGGCCGGCTCGGTGACGGCCAGATGGGCCCGCAGCGCCTCCCGCCCCTGCTCGGTGAAGCGGGTGAGCAGCGTGGCGGCCACCGCGATGCCGAAGCTGCCACCCAGCTGGCGGGACAGGTTGAAGAGCCCGGTGCCCTGCGCCAGCTGGTCGCGGCGCAGGTCGGCCACCGCCACCTGGGTGAGCGGGACGAAGATGAGGCCGAGGCCCACCCCGCGGAGGATCATCGGGAGCAGCAGGTCGTGCATCCCGATCTCCAGGGTGAAGTGGAAGTGCAGCCACATGGCCCAGAAGAAGAGCCCGACGCCGGTCACGATGAACAGCCGCGCGTCAGCGCGCCCGGTGAGCCGCCCCGTGATCGCCATGGTGATGGCGCTGGCGATGGCGCCGGGGAGGATCACCCGCCCGGTGTCCCAGGCGGTGTAGCCGAGGCTCCCCTGCAGGAAGACCGGCAGCGCGAACACGCTGGCGTAGAGCGCGAACCCCAGCAGCAGGCCGAAGGTGACGCCGGCCGCGAGCTGGCGGTTGCGCAGGATCCGCAGGTCCACCACCGGGTGGGCGGCGCGCAGTTCCTGCCAGAGGAAGCCGGCGATCGCCGCGATGGCGATGGCGGTCTCGGCCACGATCTCGCGCGACTCGAACCAGCCCTTCGATTCCCCCCGCTCGAGCAGCACCTGCAGGGTGCCGATGCCGATGATCAGCAGGGCGAGCCCCGGCCAGTCCACGGCGTCCACCCGGCGGACCTCGTGTTCCGGCTCCGGCACGTAACGCCAGGTGAGCAGGGCGGCGATCACGCCGAGCGGGAGGTTGATGTAGAAGATCCAGGGCCAGGAGTAGTTGTCGGTGATCCACCCGCCCAGCGTGGGCCCGAGGGTGGGGCCCACCATCACCCCCATCCCGAAGATGGCCATGGCCTGGCCCCGCTCGCGCAGGGGGAAGACGTCGAACAGGATGGCCTGCGCCGTGGAGATGAGCGCCCCGCCGCCGATCCCCTGCAGCACCCGCGCGGCGACCAGCTCTTCCAGGGTGTGGGCGTTGCCGCACAGCAGCGAGGCGATCGTGAACAGCACGATCGACCCGGTGTAGTAGTTGCGGCGCCCGAAGCGGTCGGAGAGCCAGCTGGTGAGCGGCAGGATGATCACGTTGGCCACGATGTAGCCGGTGCTCACCCAGGCGATCTCCTCCAGCGTGGCGCCCAGGTTGCCCATCATGTGGGGGATGGCCACGTTCACGATGCTGGTGTCCACCAGCTCGAGCACGCTGGCGGAGACCACCGCGAAGGCGATCAGGTAGCGGTGCCGGTAGACCTCCTCGCGGCTCAGCCGCGGGACGCGCGCCGGCAGGGCGAAGGTGGCCATTGTCCCTAGCGGGTGCGGATCGTGACCACGACCGACATGCCGGGCCGCAGCGGGTGCGCCGCGTCCGGGGCGTCGACCTCGATCCGCACCGGCACCCGCTGCACCACCTTGGTGAAGTTGCCGGTGGCGTTGTCGGGCGGCAGCAGCGCGAACCGGGCCCCGGTCGCGGGGCTCAGGCTGGAGACGTGACCCCGGAAGGTCCGGCCCGGGTAGGCGTCCACCGTGAAGCTGACGGAGTCGCCGACGCTCACCGCCTCCACTTCGGTCTCCTTGAGGTTGGCCGTCACCCACACGCCGCTGTCGGGGATCACCGAC
>JBGAPX010000036.1:0-29133 GCA_044221045.1 Gemmatimonadales bacterium | reverse complement strand
GGTCGCGGCGGAAGGTCTCCACCGCCGCGCCCTGCGCGTCCGTCTTGTATTCGATGAGGGTGCCTGCGCTGTCCCGCACCGGGATGGGCACCGGCCGGATCCCGCCCTCCGCCACCAGCACCAGCCGGATCTGCTGCTCCCCGAGGGCGCGCGCGGCGGCGAGCACCTCGGGAAGCGAGTCCTGCGCCTCTCCGTCGGTGAAGACGACCAGCACCCGGTCCCCCGCCTCACGGGAGGCATTCAGGAGGTCGGCCCCCTGACGGAGGGCCCGGGCGAGCGCGGTGCCTCCCTGGCTCACCAGGTCCGGGGACAGGGCGTCGAGGAACAGCGTGATCGCGCCGCCGTCGAGGGTGAGGGGGCTCAGGATGTAGCTCTGCCCGGCAAACGCCACGAGGCCCACCCGGTCCTCGTCCAGGTCCTGCACCAGGCGACGCGCCTCGCGGGCGGCGCGCGCCAGCCGGCTCGGCGCCTGGTCCTCCGCGAGCATGGAGCGGCTGATGTCCATCACGAACACCACCGAGAGCGCCTGCGTCTCCGCCTTCACGGTGGCATGGCCCCCGCGCGGCCCGGCAATGCCGACGCCCGCCGCGAGCGCCGCCAGCGCCAGGAGGAGCGGGGCCATCGCCCCGCTGGTCCGCGACTGCCGCGCGAGTTCCTCGGACCACGCCGACGCCCGGGCGATGCGGCGCCGCCGGGCCAGCAGCGCCACCAGCCCGAGCGCCGCGGCGAGCAGCGGCGCGAGCAGCAGCAGCAGGGGGCTGTCGAAGCTCATGGCGTGCGGACCACCAGGGTGGCACTGAGCAGCAGCTCGAGCGCGAGGGCCACGAGCCCGGCGAGCACCAGCGGCTTGGCGATCTCGTCGTACCGGACGTATCGGGTGACCCGGATGGGCGTCTTCTCCAGCCCGTCGATCTGCTGCAGGACCCGGCTCAGCGCCTCGCTGTCCTTGGCGCGGAAGTACCGTCCGCCGGTACTGGAGGCGATGTCGCGCATGAGCGGCTCATCGATCTGGACCGGCAGCATCTCGTACCGGAAGCCCGACAAGCCCCGGCCGGTCGGGATCGGCGCCTCGCCCTCCGTGCCGACGCCGATCGTATACACCCGGATGCCCAGGGCGGCGGCGGCGACCGCCGCGGTACGGGGATCGACCGTCCCCCGGTTGTTGACGCCGTCCGTCAGCAGCAGCACCACCTTGGACTTGCCGGGCGCCTCGCGGAGCCGGTTGACGGCGGTCGCGAGCCCGGTGCCGATGGCGGTCCCGTCCTCGAGCATCCCGATCCGGAGCTTGCCCACCGCCTCGATGAGCACCGGGTAGTCCACCGTGATCGGCACCTGGGTGAGCGCTTCCCCCGCGAAGGCCACCACGCCGATCCGGTCGGCGCTCCGCCCCTTGATGAAGGCGATCGCCTGCTGCTTGGCGACCTCCATCCGGTTGCTCGGCGCGAAGTCCTCCGCCAGCATGCTGCTCGAGATGTCCACCGCGATGACGATCGCGATGCCTTCCTTCTTCCGCTCCACCGTGGCCCCGCCCACCCGGGGGCCGGCCGCCGCCACCACCCAGGCCACGAAGGCGAGCGCCCGCAGGGCGACCGGCAGGCGCGCGAGCCAGCGCCGCTCACGCACCAGCTGCAGCAGGCCCAGGTCGCTGAACCGGGTGCCGGCGCTGCGCTGCCCCCGGCGCCACCACCACCAGGCCACGGGCAGCAGCAGGAGGAGGAGCAGCCAGGGTCGGGCGAAGCTCACGCCGCCCCCTCGAGCGCGCGGGCCAGCTCGGCGGCCCGGCTCGCCAGGGCGGCCACGTCGGCGCCGGGACGCTCCGCGAATTCCGCCGCCTCGAGGGCGCGGAGGACGGTGCCGATCTCCTCGGCGGGCCACTTGGGCCGCTGTTCACTCACGACACGGAGGAGGCGCGAGGTGACCAGGCCGGGCACGCTGCCGGGCAGGTGGCCAGTGAGGGCGCGCCGCAGCTCGCGGGCGGCCACGGCCGCCACCGCGCGATGCTCGCCCGCGGCATGCCACTCATCCACGGGGGCGGCGGGGGCCGGGACCAGCGGACGCGCGGCGGGCATGGCGGGGCCCCGGCACAGCCACCCCCACGCGAGCGGCGCGAAGACCAGCGCCGCCACCGCCAGGCACGCGAGCAGCGGAAGCGGTGAGGTGACCTGCTCAGCGACGATCCCGGCCTCGGGCTGCGGCGCCGTCCGCTCCGGCACCGCCCCCGCCGGCAGCACGCTCGCGACCTCGATGGTCCGCGGCTCGGACGGGAGCGTGTCAGAGGCGCCGTCGGCCCGCACCAGGATCGGACCGGGCACCGACAGCTGGTGGGTCCCGGCGGTCCAGGCCACGACCGGATAGGCGATGACGACCTCGCCCCCCTCGCGCCGGGTGCGGGGCCGCCCGAGCAGGGAGAGTGCGCCGTCGAGGTCCCACGGCGCCGCGCGCACTTCCGCGCCGCCGGGCAGCGTGATCCGGCGCTCGAGCCAGATCGTGTCGCCGACGGTGGGGAGCGGCGCCTGCAGGGCCAGCAGGAGCGGGATCACCGCTGCAGCCGCCGCGCGCGCATGGCGAACGCCCGGCGGATCACCGGGGCGTAGTCCTGGTCGGTCCGGATCAGGACCTGGTCCACGCCCGCGGCGGTCAGCCCCCGCCCCCGCTCCTCGCGCCGCTTCTCGGCGAGGGCCCGGAAACGGCCGCGCACCTGGCGCTCTCCGGTGTCCACCACCTGGCGCGCGCCGGTCTCGGCGTCCTCGAGTTCAATCCATCCCGCGTCGGGGAGGTTGGTCTCGCGCGGGTCCTCGACGGCCACTGCCACGACGTCGTGCCGCACGGCGAGCTGCCGCAGCGGCTGCTCCCAGCCCCGGGCCAGGAAGTCGGAGAGCACCACCACGATGCTCCGGTGGCGCAGCAGGCCGGTCGCGTAGCGCAGCGCGGCCGAGAGGTCGGTGCGCCGGCCGGCGGGCCGGAAGGCCACCAGGTCGCGGATGACCCGGAGGGCGTGGCGCCGGCCCTTCCCGGGAGGGATCACCCGCTCGACCCGTTCCGCGAACAGCAGGGCGCCGACCCGGTCGTTGGTGCTCGCCGCAGCCAGCGCCAGGATCGACGCCACCTCCACCGCCAGGGCGGACTTGGACCGCGGCGTGCCGAAGTGGGTAGAACCGGACTGGTCCACCACGAGGAGGAGCGTGACTTCACGCTCCTCGATGAAGGTCTTGACGAAGGGATGGCCCAGCCGGGCCGAGACGTTCCAGTCGATGGCGCGGAAGTCGTCGCCATGCTCGTACCCCCGCACTTCCGCGAATTCCATCCCCTGCCCGCGGAACACCGAGCGATACTCGCCGGCGAACAAGGACGAGACGATGCCCCGGGAGCGGAGCTCGATCGCCTTGACCTGCTTCAGGATTTCGGGAGCAATCGGCGGCATGGGAGGTCAGGACCGGGGACCGGCGCCCACGCGCCGCGTCACGGCACCGGGACCGCGTCGAGGATGCGGGTGACGACCTGGTCGGCGTCGATCTCCTCCGCCTCAGCCTCGAAGGTGAGCAGCACCCGGTGCCGCAGCACGTCCAGGGCGAGCGCCCGCACGTCCTCGGGGATCACGTAGCCGCGGCCCCGCAGGAAGGCGTGGGCCTTGGCCGCCTGCACCAGTGCGATGGAAGCCCGCGGCGAGGCCCCGAAGGCCACCAGCGGGCGCAGGTTGGCGAGCCCGACCACCGAGGGGTCACGGGTGGCCCGGACCAGGTCCACGATGTAGTCCACGACTTTCTGGTCCACGAAGGTCGAGGCGATGGTCTCCCGCAGGGCGAGGATGGTGGCCGGATCGAGCAGCTGGCGCACCGCCGCCTCCTCGACGCCGCTCCGCCGCAGCAGGACTTCCTTTTCCTGGTCCCGGGTGGGATACCCGACGCGCACCTTGAGCATGAAGCGGTCGAGCTGCGCCTCGGGCAGCGGGTAGGTCCCCTCGTTCTCGATCGGGTTCTGGGTGGCCAGCACCAGAAATGGCTCCTCCAGGCGGAAGCTGGTGCCACCGATCGTCACCTGGTGCTCCTGCATGGCCTCGAGCAGCGCGGCCTGCACCTTGGCCGGGGCGCGGTTGATCTCGTCGGCCAGGATGATCTGCGCGAAGATCGGGCCGTGCTTGACCCGGAACTCCTGGCTCTTCGGGTCGAACACCATCGTCCCGATGACGTCGGCGGGGAGCAGGTCGGGGGTGAACTGGATGCGGGAGAAGCTGGCCTCGACGACCTCGGCGAGGGTCTTGACCGCCAGCGTCTTGGCCAGGCCGGGGACGCCTTCGAGGAGGATGTGGCCGCCGGTCAGCAGGCCGACCAGCAGCCGCTCGACCATGACCTCCTGCCCCACGATCCGGCGGCCCACCTCGGTCACCACCTGCTGGACGGGTCCGGCGTCGACCGTGCGGGAGGAAACGGAGGGACGTGCAGTCATGGCGGGCGCGGGGTTGAGGGATGTGGGAGGATAGTCGCGGCCCCGCGCGTTGTCAGCCCCGGCGTCGCGGCGTGTGACGCGCCTCACCCGGCGCCCGCGGCGCGGGGCGCGCCCGCGGCGAGGCCGCATTGGCGGGCCGGGCGCGAGCCTCCGACATGCGGCTCAAGAGGGCGTGGATCTTGTCTTCTTCCGCCGGGGTGAGGGGCCGGGTCTGGCCCACGGGGAGATCGCCCAGGCGGATCGGCCCGTACGCCAGGCGGGCGAGGCGTTCCACCTTGAGCCCCATCTCCTCGCACCACCGCCGCACGATCCGGTTGCGCCCCTCGGTGAGGGTCACGTCGAGGATCGCCCGCCCGTCCCGCCCGGGCCGCACCCGTACCGCGGTCGGCACCACCGGCTTGCCGTCGACCGTCACCCGGCGCTTGATGGCCGCCTCGATCGCGGGGAGGTCCAGCCCGTGGACCAGCGCCGTGTAGCTGCGCGGGATCCGGGAGCTGGGGTGCGTCAGCCGGTGCACCGCCTCACCGTCGGTGGTGAGCAGCAGGAGCCCGGTGGTGTTGACGTCCAGCCGCCCCACGTAGGTGAGCCCGCGCGGGTCCTTGACGAAGTCGAACACGGTGCGCCGACCCGCCTCGTCGCTGGCGGTGGTGACCACGCCCATCGGCTTGTGGAACGCCAGCCAGCGCTGTTCCAGGCGCGGGATCGGCTTGCCCCCGACGGTGATCTTCTGCCGCTCGGGATCCACCTTCATGCCAAGCGTCGCCACCGCGCCGTCGACGCGCACCTTGCCGGCCTCGATCAGCTCTTCGGCGGCCCGCCGGCTGGCGATGCCGGCCCGGGCCAGGGCCCGCTGCAATCGCATCTCGCTCATGATTCCGCCGGCACCGAGGCGGCGGCCTCATCCGAGTCGGCCTGCTCCGGCTTGTGGGGCTGCAGCGCCACCGTGAACTCGTCGGTGCGCGGCAGCTCGCCCAGGTCGCGCAGGCCGAGCAGCTCCAGCAGCAGCGGCGTGGTCCCGTAGAGCAGCGGCCGGCCCATCGCCTCGCTGCGGCCCACCACCTCGATGAGCCCCCGCTCCTGCAGGCTGCGCAGCACGCCTCCCGCCGAGACGCCCCGGATCTCCTCGATCTCCGCGCGGCCCACCGGCTGCCGGTAGGCGATCACCGCCAGCGTCTCCATCGCGGCGGCGGTGAGCCTCGGGGTGCGCACCGCGATCTGGGCCCGCTCGATGGCCTCCGCGAAGGCGCGGCGGGTCAGCACCTGGTACCCTCCGGCCAATTCGACGACCTCCACCGCGTGGCCGTCGAAGTCATAGTGCTCCCGCAGTTCATCCAGCGCCGTCCGCACGTCGGCCAGCGACGCCTCGGGCTCGAGGGTCTGCAGCTCCTCGATCGTGATCGGGCGGTTGGCGGCGAAGAGTGCGGCCTCCACCAGCTGCGTCAGGGGCATCATGGGGTCGGTTCCTCTGCGGCGGGGACCGCCGGTGATTCCAGCTCGGGCCGTGCCGTGGCTGCGTCGCCGGCACGCGGCGCAATCTCCGGCTCCGGCTCAGGGGCGCGGCGCCGGATCAGGAACGAGGTGAACGCCTCGGCCTGGGCAATGAGGATGCGGCCCCGCTTGGCCAGCTCCAGCAGCGCCAGCAGCGTGGAGAGGAGGTCCACGATGGTGGGCCGCGGGCCCAGCGCCTCGAGCCAGGAGAACTCCTCCCGCTCCTCCAGCAGCGCCTCCAGCCGGCGCGTGGCCCCCTCGGTGTCGAGCGGGCGCGGCACCACGCGGTGCAACACCGGCGAGGGGATCTCGCTGACCACTTTCTCGACTGCGCGCAGCAGCTCCACCAGGTCCAGCGTGAGCGGCGGCGGCGGCAACTCTGGCGGGGCCGGCAGGTAGCCGCGGGCGTGCTGGTCGGCGCGGCGGTCCGCCGCGCGCTCCAGCCACCCGGCCACTTCCTTGATAAGCTGGTACTCGAGCAGCCGGCGCACCAGCTCGTGCCGCGGATCCTCCCACCCTTCCTCGCCGTCCCGGCGCGGCAGCAGCATCTGCGCCTTGAGCCGCACCAGCCGGCCCGCCATCTCCAGGTAGTCGGCGGCCTGGTTGAGCCCGAGGTGCTGGATCGCCTGCAGGAACTGGTCGGCGATGCGCGCGATCGGGATGTCGGCGATGTCGATCTGCTCCTCCCGCAGCAGGTGCAGGAGCAGGTCGAGCGGCCCGTTGAAGGCGTCCAGCTGGACCACGAACGCCGGCTCGGCGCCGAGCGCGGTAGTGGGGGCGTCGGGGTGGGTCATGCGCCGAACGGCTTCCAGGCGGTGCCGATCCCATAGGCCGACACCAGCCCGTAAAGCTGACTGAAGCCCCAGTAGGCCGGCACGAGGAACAGGTTGGTCAGCGGGCGCAGGAACATCAGCACTGCCATCAGCGGCAGGAACCCGAACTGGCCCAGGGCGCGGTACCGCGCCCCCCACACCGGCGGCAGCGCGTGGTAGAGCAGGTGCGAGCCGTCCAGGGGCGGGATGGGCATCAGGTTGAAGAAGCAGAGCACCAGGTTGAGCCAGATGCCCCACATCATCATCCGCTGCAGCAGCGCCAGGCCGCCCGCCAGGCCCGGGGCCAGGCCAGCGAACGCGGCCAGGGCCAGGAAGACGCCTGCGCAGGCCAGCGCCAGCATGAAGTTGGTGATGACCCCGGCGGAGGAGACGATGAGGTCTCCCCGGACGTACTTGCGGTACTTCCGCGGCACGACCGGGACCGGCTTGGCGCCCCCGAAGGTGAACGGCATCCCCGCCGCGCTGGAGACGATCCACAGGAGCGCGGGCAGCAGGATCGTCATCCAGGGATCGATGTGGGGAAGCGGGTTGAGGGTCACCCGGCCCAGCTGGTACGCGGTATCGTCCCCCTGCCACAGCGCGGTGCGCGCATGGGCGTATTCGTGCGCCACGAATGAGAAGAGCAGGATCGGCGCGATGAGGACGAACTCACGGAGATCTGGCATCGGGAGGCCCAATCTAACCCGCCCCCCAAGCCCGGAAAACCCGCCCCCCGCTTGACCTTGCGCCTCCGCCTGCCTAGGTTGTCGGCTTCCCGCCGGCCCATCCGGGCTGGCTGTCCGGAACCGAACGAGAGGTTGTCCGTGCCCCGTATCAAGTCCGCCAAGAAGGCGCTGCGGAAGTCCATCGCTGCGAACGAGCGCAACCGCACCCGTCGCAGCCAGCTGCGCACCGCCATCAAGAAGGTCCGGACCGCGGCGAACGGGGCCGAGGCCAAGAGCGCGTACGTCGAGGCCGCGAAGCTGCTCGACCGCGCCGGTCGCAAGAACCTGGTGCACAAGAACGCCGCCAACCGCACCAAGAGCCGCCTCGCCAAGCTGGTCGCCGGCAAGAAGTAACCCGGCCCCCGACGCGCCACGGGCGGGGATCCCTCGAGGATCCCCGCCCGTTCGCATTCCCTCCAGCCCCGGTGGCGACCGCTACAACGCCGCCAGCTCCGCCCCGCACCGTTCGCAATACCACTCCGTCGGGCGGTTGAGCGTCCCGCATTCGCCGCACTTGAGGGTCTTCTGGCCGCTGCCGCTCGAGCGGTCCCTCGACACGTCGGCGGCCGGGGCCTTGGGCTCCGGCGGCGGCTCGGGCACCATCGGTTCGGGTGACCGGGTAACCCCCCCGCTGGCGCGGCTGCGGGTGGGCGTCGCGGCCGGAGGAGGTGCCGGGGGCGCCGCCGGCGCTTCATTGCCGGTCACCGACTTGAGGAACGCAAGCTCATCCAGCTTGCCACCGCCCCCGCCCGTCTCCGCCGGCTTCCCGCTCGGAAACCAGAGGGTGCGGCTCGGCTGGTCGTCCTTCTTGGGCGCCGGCGGCGGGGCCGGCGCCTTGGGCTGCGGCCGCGGCGGGGCCGGGCGGAAGGGGATCTCGGTGGCCGCCGGCGCACTGGCGGCGGGCCGCGGCGGCTCCTGTGCCGGCGGCGGAGCGGCCGGCGCGGGCGCGGGTGCAACCGGTTCCGGCGGCAGCGCGGCCCGGGAGCCGGAGGTGGTGACTGCGGGACGCGGGCCGGAGGCGATCGTGGGGACCGGCGGCGGGGGCGCCGGCGGGTCGGGCTCCGGCGCGGGCACCGGCGCCGCCGGGGCCACGGGGTTCCGGATCGTCCCCAGCACCTCGTTCAAACGGTCGATCTCCGCGTGGGTCTGGGTCAGTTCATCGTGCACATGCGCCAAGACCTTGAGCAGTTCGGTCCGGATCCCGTCCCACTTGGAGTCATCGTACTCCCCGACCACATGGCGGATCTCGGCCTCGGAGAGGTGCTCCTTGTGCTCCCCTTCCCGGGCGGCGAGCTCGCCGGCGCGGGCCTGCAGCCCGGCGACCTGGTCCTCGAGCGCGCTGGTGTGGCTGCGCAGTTCCTCGAGCACGGCTTCCAGCCGCCGCTCGTAGTCGGCCCGGACCCGGCCCCGCACCGCCTCGGGCACGGGGGAAGGCGCGCCGGCCGTGGAATTGAGCCGGGTCAGCCAGCTCACGAACTGGGCCCGGTCTTCCAGCAGCTTCTCGATCGAGGTCCCGCCGTCAGGGCTCGGCTTGGTCATGTCCGGACATCCCTCGTGGCCGTGCCAACTCGTGGACTTGCTCTGGGCTCAAGTGCACTACCCGTCCGATGGTCCGCGCGGCCAGGAGGATGCGCGCCGCGTGTTCCAGGCTTTCCATGCGGATCTGGGCGGACATCAGGTCATCGCCCCAGGTGACCGCACCGTGATTGGCCAGCAGTACGCCCTCGTGCGCCGCGAGGAACGGGACCATCGCCGCTCCCACCGCCGGCGTCCCCGGGGTGGCGTAGGGCACGAGCGGGACCTCGCCGAAGAGCACCGTGAGCTCCGGCAGCACGGTCGCGGGCAGTCCTTCGCCGGCCACGGCGAACCCGGTCGCGGTGGGGGGATGGGCGTGCACCACCGCGCCGACATCCGGCCTGGCCTGGTAGATGCGCAGGTGCAAATCTAATTCGCTGGTGGCCTTACGAAAGCCGCCCAGGGGGGCCCCGGCCAGGGAGACCCGGACCAGATCCTGGGCAGTCAGCTCCCCCTTGAGCAGGCCCCGCGGGGTGACCAGGAGGGTATCGGGCCCCACCCGGACCGAGACGTTGCCGTCGGCGCCGGCGATGAGCCGCGCCTCCCACAACCGTCGGCAGACCCGGATGATCGCCTCGCCGGCCTCCGCGAGGCTCGGCAGGCGCGGGCTACTCGGCGGAGCGGTCGTAGACCACCCTCCCCCGCACGATCGTCAGGTCGCACCGGCCCTGGAGCCGCCGACCGCCGAACGGTGTGTTCCGGCTCTTGGAATAGAAGCGCGACGGGTCGACCGTCCACTCGGCGTCGGGGTCGAGGACCGCGACGTCGGCCGGGGCCCCGATGGCCAGGGTCCCCCCGGGCAGGTTGTAGATCTGGGCGGCCCGGGTGCTCATCCGGTACAGGAGGTCGGGGAGCGGGATGAGGCCGGGCTTGACCAGTTCGGTCACCGCGAGGCCGAAGGCGGTCTCCAGGCCGAGGATGCCGTTGGGTGCGTCGTCGAACTCCCGTTCCTTGGCGTCGTAGTGGTGCGGCGCGTGATCGGTGGCGATCACGTCCACCGTGCCATCGCGGAGCGCCTCCCGCAGCGCCTCCACGTCCTCCGGCTCGCGCAGGGGCGGGTTCATCTTGGCGTTGGTGTTGTACCCCTCGCACGCCTCATGGTTGAGCGTGAAGTGGTGCGGGGTGACCTCCGCCGTGACCTTGAGCCCCTTGGCCTTGGCCCGGCGGATGAGCTCCACCGAGCCGCGGGTGCTCATGTGGCAGAGGTGGATGTGGCCGCCGGTGAGCTCGCTCAGGATGCAGTCGCGGGCGACATGGATCTCCTCGGCCGCCGCGGGGATGCCCTTGAGGCCCAGCCGGGTGGCGACGATCCCCTCGTGCATCGCGCCCCCATGGGCGAGGGTGATCTCCTCGCAGTGGTCCGCCACCGGGATCCCGAAGGTCTTCGCGTACTCGAGCGCGGTCCGCATCAGGTGGCTCGACATGATCGGCTTGCCGTCGTCGCTCACCGCCACCGCCCCCGCCGAGAGCAGCTCGCCGAACTCGGAGAGGGTCTCGCCCTTCTGGCCGAGGGAAATCGTGCCCACCGGGTAGACCCGGGCCTTCCCCGCCTTCTGGGCCTGGCTGATGACGAACCCCACCGCGCCCTGGTTGTCGAGCGGCGGGTCGGTGTTGGGCATGGCGCAGACCGCGGTGAAGCCGCCGGCCGCGGCGGCCATGGCCCCGGTGGCGACCGTTTCCACGTGCTCGAAGCCCGGCTCCCGGAGGTGCACGTGCAGGTCGATCAGGCCCGGGGTGACCACCCGGCCCTTGGCCTCGATCACCTGGCAGCCGTCCTCGCCGGTGATGTTGCGGCCGACCGCCGCGACCTTGCCGTCCACCAGGTAGACGTCGGCCACGCCGTCGGTCCGGCGCGAGGGATCGATGACCCGGCCGCCGCGGATGAGGATCGGACGCATCACTCACTGCCTCCCTGGCCCTGCCAGTCGGGGGAGCCGCCGGCGAGCAGATAGAGCGCCGCCATCCGGATCGCGACGCCGTTGGTCACCTGGGGCAGGATCACGCTGTGCGGCCCGTCGGCCACGTCGCTGTCGATCTCGACCCCGCGGTTCATCGGCCCGGGGTGCATGATCACCAGCTCCTTCGGCGCCCGCGCCAGCCGCTCCGAGGTGATCCCGAAGACCCGATTGTACTCGCGGAGGGACGGGATGAAGCCGCTGGTCATCCGCTCCAGCTGGAGCCGGAGCACGTTGAGCGCGTCGGCCCAGGCGATGGCGTCCTCGATCCGGGTGATCACCTCCACCCCGAGCGCGCCGATGTCGCGTGGCACCAGGCTGGCGGGGCCGCATACGGCGACCTCCGCCCCGAGCTTCTTGAGGCCCCAGATGTTGCTGCGCGCCACGCGGCTGTGGGTCACGTCGCCGCAGATCGCCACCTTGAGGCCCTCGAGCCGGCCGAACCGGTCGCGCAGCGTGAGCAGGTCGAGCAGGCCCTGGGTGGGGTGCTCATGCTTGCCGTCGCCGGCGTTGATCACGTTGGAGCGGATCCGGTTGCCGAGGAACTCGGCCGAGCCCGACGCGGGGTGGCGGATCACCACCATGTCGATGCGCATCGCCTCGAGGTTGCGCGCGGTGTCCACCAGGGTCTCGCCCTTGCTCACCGAGCTGCCGCTCGAGGCCACGTTCACCGTGTCGGCCGAGAGGCGCTTTTCGGCGAACTCGAACGAGATCCGGGTGCGGGTCGAGGCCTCGAAGAACAGGTTGACGATGGTCTTGCCGCGGAGGGCGGGCACCTTCTTGATGGGCCGCTCGCTCACTTCCTTGAAGCGTTCCGCGGTGTCGAGCAGGAGGCGGATCTGGGCGGCGCTCAGCGTCTCCAGCCCGATCAGGTCCTTGCCCAGCGCCGGCGCGCTCATCGATCGGCCCTCACCAGTTCGACCGCGTCGCGGCCGTCCAGCTCCTGCACCAGGACGTCCACCCGGTCGCCGGGGCCGACCTCCTGCCGCACCCCGACCACGTCGGGCTGGATCGGGAGCTCCCGCCCGCCCCGGTCCAGGAGCACGCAGAGCAGGATCCGCCGCGGGCGCCCGAAGTCGGCCAGTTCGTCCATCGCGGCGCGGATGGTCCGGCCGGTGTAGAGCACGTCGTCCACGATGACGACCGAGCGGCCGTCGAGGTCGAACGGCAGGTCGGTCTCGCCGATCACCGGTCGCGGCCCGATGGCCTGCAGGTCGTCGCGGTAGAGGGTGATGTCGAGCTTGCCGCAGGGCAGCGCCCGCCCCTCCTGGCTCTCGACCAGGCGGGAGAGCCGCTGCGCCAGTTCGACGCCGCGGCGCTGGATGCCGACCAGCACCACGTCGGCGGTGCCGTGGCAGCGTTCCACGATTTCGGAGGCCATGCGGGTGAGCGCCCGGGCGATTGCCCGGTCGTCGAGGAGGATCGAGCGGGAGGGCATGGTGGCGGGAAGGTAGCCACTCCCGCCGGTGGAGGGAACTGGGGCCGCGGGCTCAGCCAGCGGCGATCGGCCGGCGCGCCGCCGGTCCCGGCCGGGCCAGCCGCAGGAGCATGAGGATCGTGAAGGCCACGACATACCCCGCCCCGACCCGCCAGTCGAGCTTCTGGACCATCAGGTAGTGCAGCAGCCCGAGCAGCGTGGCCGGGTAGACCAGCCGGTGCAGCACCCCCCAGCGCCGGCCCAGGCGCCGGATCATGGCCGTGCTGGAGGTGAGCGCCAGGGGCAGCAGCAGCAGGAAGGCGAGGAAGCCGACGGCGATCCGGGGGTGCTCCACGGTGTCCTGCCAGATGAGCGCCGCATCGAGCGACTGGTCGAACACGAAGTAGATCACCGCGTGCAGCGTGACGTACGCGAAGCTCCACAGCCCGAGCATCCGGCGCAGGCGGATGAGCTCGGCCCAGGCGCCGAGCCGGCGCAGCGGGGTGATCGTGAGCGTGGCCAGGAGCAGGACGATCGCACTGAGCCCGGTGGTGGTCTGCAGCGTCTTGACCGGATCGGCGCCGAGGCTGCCGCCCCCGAACGCCGCCCAGCCCAGCCACAGCGCCGGGCCCAGGGCCGCGGCGAAGGCCAGGGGCCGCAGGACCCGGTCCACGATGCGGGCCCGGGTCATGCCCCGGCCGCGCGGTCTGTGGAGCCCGCGCTCAGAAGTCCCTCGCGAGGTCCATCCCAGAGTAGAGCCCGGCCACCTGGTCGGCATACCCGTTGAAGGGCAGCGTCTTCCGCTTGAAGAACTCGCCCAGCCGCCGCTCCCGGGCCTGACTCCACCGCGGATGGTCCACCGCGGGGTTCACGTTGGCGTAGAACCCGTATTCGTCCGGGGCGATCACCGCCCAGGTATTCGCCGGCTGGGTGGTGGTGAAGCGGATCTTCACGATGGACTTCCCGCCCTTGAACCCGTACTTCCACGGCACCACCAGGCGGATGGGGGCCCCGTTCTGGCCCAGCAGCGACTTCCCGTAGAGCCCCGTGGCCAGCAGGGTGAGCGGGTGCCGCGCCTCGTCGAGGCGCAGCCCCTCGACGTAGGGCCAGGGAAAGAGCCGGCTCTTCTGCCCCGGCAGCTGCACCGGGTCGAGCAGGGTGGTGAACTCGATGAAGCGGGCCCGGCCGGTGGGCTCCAGCCGCGCGATGACGTCCTTGAGCGGCACCCCCAGCCACGGGATCACCATGCTCCAGGCCTCGACGCAGCGGTGCCGGTAGATCCGTTCCTCGGCCCGGTGGGGCCGGAGCAGGTCGTCGAGGTCGTAATCCCCGGGCTTCTCGACCTCGCCCTCCACCCGCACCTTCCATGGTGCCAGTCGAAGGGTGCCGGCGTTGCGGGCCGGGTCGTCCTTCCCGGTCCCCAGCTCGTAGAAGTTGTTGTAGGTGGTGACGGTCTCGAACGGGGTCAGGGGGTCCTCATCGCCGCGCGGCCCGCCCATCCCCTCCCGGCCCAGCCCCTGGGCGAGCGCGCGCCGTTCCCCGAGCGTCAGCGCCACGCCGACCGCGGCCAGGCCGGCGAGGAAGGCACGGCGGTTCCGGTACAGGGCGGGGTCCGTGACGTCGGCTTCCCGGAGGTCGGGGGCGCGGCGGATGAGCATCGAGGGGGCTCCAGGCCTGGGGTTCCTGAAGATACGCCGCCGGGGGCTGGTCGGTTCCTTCTGGGAAATGCCACGGGGCCGACGGGTGGTCGCCGGGACGCTGGCGACACCGTCGGCCCCAAGGGGGGACGGACAGAGAGGGATTCGAACCCTCGATACCCTTTTGAGGTATACACGCTCTCCAGGCGTGCGCCTTAAACCACTCGGCCATCTGTCCCGAGGGCCGGCCCGGCGGCGTTTCGCCGGGCGCGGGCGGGGAGTCTCACCCGCGCAGCGCGTGAAGTCAAGCGGCCGGACGCGCCCGCCGCCCCCTCGCTGCCCCCGGCGAGGCCATGTAATTTGTACCCGCTTCCCTCCCCCACTCCGGAGATCGCATGGGCAAGCTCGTCTTTGGCGGTGTGCTGATGCTGGTATCGTTCTTCCTGATGATCGCGCGCTCCAGCGCGGCCGGTGGGAAGAGCTCGGGGCTGCTGCGGGTGTTCGCCGTGGCATTCGGCACCTTCGGCCTGCTGTTCATCGTGGGCGCGCTGGTCGTGGTCGTGGATCCGGGCCAGGTCGGCGTCAAGCACGCCTTCGGCACCGTGGACATGCGGCCGCTGCTTCCGGGGATCCACTTCGTGGCCCCGTGGTCGTCGGTGGAGCGCTACTCCACCCGCGAGGAGCAGTTCCCCCAGGCCGGCGACGAGGCGGAGGCCATCGCGGCGCTGTCGAGCGAGCAGATGGGCATGACGGTGGATGCCGGCCTCCGCTGGCAGATCAACCCCCAGGACGCGCCCCGCATCTTCACCGAGATCGGCACCGAGGAGCAGATCCACAGCATCGTCCTCAACGCGATCCGCAAGGGCGCGCGGGATGGCATGGTCCGCTTCTCCATCAACGACATCTCCAAGCGCACCGAGATCGCCTCGGCGATGCAGGCCCTGGTCGACAGCGCCCTGATCACCCAGCCCCGGGCGGGCGGGGAGCCGTTCCGCATCGCGGAGGTGACCGCGTTCTTCCTGCGGGACCTGCAGCCGCCGGAACAGGTGATCCAGGCGATCAACGGCAAGATCGCCCAGGAGCAGCAGATCCAGACCGAGCGGCACCGGGTGGAGGTGGCGCGGCTGCAGAGCGAGCAGCAGAAGCTGCTCAACCAGACCCTTACCGCCGAGGCGCTGACCAAGCAGTACCTCGAGGTGCTGCACGACATGAAGGGATCGAACAACCTGGTGATCCTGGTCCCGACCGAAGGCGGCGTGCCGATGCTCGACATCGCCAAGCTGCGCGCCAACCTGCAGTAGCGGCCGCGCCCGGCCGCGGGGGTGACAGCATGAGGCCGCCGGTCGGTGACCGGCGGCCTCGGCTGCATCCGGTGGAGGGACGGCGCTCAGGCCGCGCCGCCGACCAGCTCCACCGCCTCCAGGAGTTCCTTGACCGCGAACGGCTTCTCGAGGGTCTGCGCGGCACCGAGGAGCCGCGCAGCGCGAAGGTAGTCGCCAGGGCGGCCCCGGCCGCCTCCGGAGATGGCGATCACGCGGAGATCCGGCCGCTCCCGCCGGATGGCCATGATCACCTCCAGCCCCTCCTTGCCCGGCATGATGAGGTCCAGGACCACCAGCTGGAGCTCCGGCGCCCGGATCCCGTCCATCACGCCGAGCCCATCGGACACCTCGACGACCTCGTGCCCTGCGCGCTCCAGCGTCCGCCGGATCAGGGTCCGATACTGGTCGTCATCGTCTGCCACGAGAATCCGCACCACCCCTCCCCGTCCCCCGTCCCGGCCGCGACGCGGCCTCCACCCACGGCTATCGTCACGGGACGGGAGAACCTGAGTCCCTGGTACGGGGGCTTAACCCTGGACAGCCGAAGGGCCCAGTCCGCCGGCCAGGTTCAGGTCGGGTGCCTGGTCACGTACCCGGCCACGCGGTCGGCCAGGGCCGCCAACTCACCGGGGCCCCACGCCCCGTGATCGGTGAGCCGTTCCCGGTAGCGAGCCGGGATCGCGGCACTCCCCAGCCGGCCGCCGGCGATGGCCCCGGTCATCGCGCCCAGGGTGTCGGTGTCCCCGCCCACCTGGATGGCAATGCAGACCGCCTCCCAGTAGTCGTCCGGCGCCTGCAGGAAGGCGTAGAGGCTCCAGCAGACGCTGCTGGTCACGAACGAGGAGATGCCGTGCCATCCCGTCCGCGCCTCCGGTTCATGCTCCTGCAGCATGCCGGCGGCCTGGTCCGGTGGCAGGTGTGCCCAGGTGCCCATGTCCCAGACCACCGTCGCGGTGCCGGGGTCCATGGGTTCGACCACGCGGCTCACCTCGACCAGGAACTCCGCCGGCACGATCCGCTCCCGGCGTGCGGCGAGCGCCGCCGCCGTGGCGACCGCGAGGGCCCCGGCCGCCGCCCGGGGATCCTGATGGGTGATCCGGGCCTGGTCGGCGACCACCCGGGCCAGCAGCCGTGGGTCGTGGCCGTACAGGAGACCGAGCGGCGCCGCGCGCATCGCCGCGCCGTTGCCCGCGTACGGCGCCGGGAGCCCCGCGTCATGCCACGGCACCCCGAGGGCCAGCTGGCGCGCGGCCGCGTGAGCCGCCGGCCCGCCGCCCACCAGGCGCCCGGAGGCGACGAGGTTGAGCAGCCGGGTGGCGAATCGGCCGGGATCGAACCCACCATCCTGACCCACGCTGAGCAGGAGTTCCCGGGCCAGCTGGGTGTCGTCCGTGACCTGACCGAACGGGAACGCCTCCCGCCCGCGCTCCGGCAGCCGCCCGGGCCGGAGGGTGACCTCCGCGTAGCGGCGGGCGTCCTCCGGGGGGTGAGCCTCGACGACGGCCCCCACGGCATCGCCGACGGCCAGGCCGAGCAGCGAGCCAGTCACCTGGTCGAGGGTGGGTCGGGTCATGGTGGGTGCCGGGGCCATGCCTGATTGTCGGCAGGCGGACGCGGAAACCAACGGGGGGCGGGCCGGAGCCCGCCCCCCTCGGGCGAACGGCAGGTCTGGAACGGACAGGGAGGGATTCGAACCCTCGAAACCCTTGCGGGTTTACCGGTTTTCGAGACCGGCTCCTTCAGCCACTCGGACACCTGTCCTGGTCGCGGGACCGGGTGGATCAGCGACTCCCCGGTACGGCGGGCGGGAAAAGTAACCATCCGGGGTGGGTGGGCAAAGCGCCCGGCGTGCCCCCGGCCGCCTACCCCGGGGTCCAGGTCGGGTGGCTGGTGAACAGCCCGTCGACGAAGCCGATCTTCCAGGCGAGGTAGAGCCCGAAGGCCAGGCTGAGCGCCCCGGAGAGGGCGCGGACGCCGCGCTGGATCGTGCTCAGGCGCTCCGCGGCGTACACCGAGGGTGCCGCGATGGCGAAGGTGACCAGGGTCATGCCGACCACGGTTCCGACCCCGAAGACAAGGAGGTAGGCCACGGCCCAGCTCGTCTGGCGGATGAGTGGCAGGATCAGCAGCGTGGCGGCCGCGGAACCGGCCAGGCCATGCACCACCCCCACGATGAACGGCGGCACCATCGGGACGGGGCGCGCCTCGGGACCGACGCGCCACAGGTTGAGCGCGCCGAGCAGCATCAGCATCATCGCGACGGTGAATTCCATCGAGAGGCCAAGCCGGGGCGTGAAGGCGAGCTGGAACAGGATGATGGCCCCGCCCACGAGGAAGATCGTGAGGGTGTGCCCGAGCCCCCACACGGCGCCGATGCCGGCGGCCTTGCCGACGGAGCGTTCGCGGCTGACGATCGTGGAGACGGCGATGATGTGGTCGGGATCCGTCGCGTGCCGCATGCCGAGCAGCAGGCTGGTGAGGAACGTCAGGAGGAGGTTGAGCATGGCCCGCCGCCAGGGGTCGTCATGAACGGGGATGCCGTACGCCCAGCAATGTACCCGCCGGTCCCCCGCGGCAACAGGGCGGCCGCTCAGGCCGGGCCGCGTCGGGTCCGGAAGAACTCCCGCAGCAGTTCCCCGCACGCATCGCCGTCGATCCCCCCCACGACCTCGACCCGGTGATTGAGTCGCGGGTGGCGGAGCAGGTCGCCGAGGGAACCGGCCATGCCGGCCTTGTCGTCCCATGCCCCGAACACCACCCGCCCCACCTTGGCCAGCACGATGGCGCCGGCGCACATGGCGCAGGGTTCCAGCGTGACGTACAGCGTGGCCCCGGGCAGGCGATCGGTGCCACGCCGGTCCAGCGCCTCGAGGAGGGCGAGGATCTCGGCGTGCGCCAGGGGCGCCCCGGTGGCCACCGTGCGGTTGTGCGCCCGGGCGATGACCTCCCCACCCTCCACCAGGACCGCCCCGACCGGCACTTCCCGCTCGGCCAGGGCCTGCCGGGCCTCGGCGAGCGCTTCCTGCATGCCCGCGGCATCGGCGGGAGTGGGCGGTGGGGGCATGCCCAAGAGTAGCACGCCCCGGGCGGTCTCAGGAGCCCCGGTTGAACCGGAGCCCATCCCCTTCGCGAGTCACGGTGATCGTGTCGCCCTCCTGATAGCGGCCCTCCAGCAGCTCGAGCGCGATGGCGTTCTGCAGCCGTCGCTGGATGACCCGCTTGAGTGGCCGGGCGCCGAAGGCGGGGTCGTAGCCCTCCGCCGCCAGCAGGGCGAGCGCCTCGGGCGCCACCTCGAGGGCCAGCCGGCGGTCCGCGAGCTGGCGGCGCAACCGCTCGAGCTGCAGCGCGATGATGGCGCCGATGTCGTCCCGGTTCAGCTGCCGGAAGACGATGATGTCGTCCACCCGGTTCAGGAACTCGGGGCGGAAGTGCAGCCGGAGCTGGTCGCGCACCTGCCCCTCGACCACCGCCCACCCGGCGGCATCCTGCTCCCCGGCTTCCAGGATCAGCGGGCTGCCGATGTTGGAGGTCATGATGATGACGGTGTTCCGGAAGTCCACCACCCGGCCCTGGCTGTCGGTCAGGCGCCCGTCATCGAGGATCTGGAGCAGCACGTTGAAGACGTCGGGGTGCGCCTTCTCGATCTCGTCGAACAGCACCACACTGTAGGGCCGGCGCCGGACCGCCTCGGTGAGCTGGCCCCCCTCGTCGTAGCCGATGTAGCCCGGCGGGGCGCCGATCATGCGGGCGACGGAGTGCTTCTCCATGTACTCGGACATGTCGAGCCGCACCATGGCGCGCTCGTCGTCGAACAGGAACTCGGCGAGGGCGCGGGCGGTCTCCGTCTTGCCCACTCCCGTGGGCCCCAGGAAGATGAAGGAGCCGGTCGGCCGGTTGGGGTCGGCCAGGCCGGCCCGGCTGCGCCGGACCGCGTCGGCGACCGCCTGCACCGCCGGCCGCTGCCCGATCACTCGCCGGCCGAGCTCGGCCTCGAGCCGGGTGAGCCGCTCGCGATCGGACTCGAGCATCTTGGTCACCGGGATCCCCGTCCACTTCGCCACGACCTCGGCGATGTCCTCGGCGCCCACCTCCTCCTTCAGGTACTTGGCGGTGGCCTGGATCTGGCCCAGGCGCTGCTCCAGGGCCGTGAGCTGCTGCTCGAGCTGCGGGATCCGGCCGTACTGGAGCTCCGCGGCCTTCTGCAGGTCGCCGCGGCGAGTGGCCTGGTCCATCTCGCCCCGCAGGCCCTCGACCTCCTGCCGCCGGTTCTGGATCTCCGTGATCGCGAGTTTCTCGGCCTGCCACTGCGCCTTCATGGAATTGGACTTCTCCCGCAGCTGGGCGATCTCCTGCTCCACCGCGGTGCGGCGCTCTACGCCGGCGCGGTCCTTCTCCTTGAGCAGCGCCTGGCGCTCGATCTCGAGCTGCAGGATGCGACGCTCGACCTCGTCGATCTCCTGCGGCAGGCTGTCGATCTCCATGCGCAACCGACTGGCGGCCTCGTCGACCAGGTCGATGGCCTTGTCCGGCAGGAACCGGTCACCGATGTAGCGGTCCGACAGCGTGGCGGCCGCCACCAGGGCGTTGTCGGTGATCCGAACCCCGTGGTGCACCTCGTACTTTTCCTTGAGGCCGCGGAGGATCGCGATGGTGTCGCTCACGCTGGGCTCGCCGACCAGCACCGGCTGGAAGCGGCGCTCCAGGGCGGCATCCTTCTCCACATGCTTCCGGTACTCATCGAGGGTGGTGGCGCCCACCACGTGCAGCTCCCCACGGGCCAGGGCCGGCTTGAGCAGGTTGCTCGCGTCCACGGCCCCCTCCGCCGCGCCCGCCCCGACCAGGGTGTGGAGCTCGTCGATGAAGACGATGTAGCGGCCCTCGGCCTGGGTGAGCTCCTTCACCACCGCCTTCAGCCGCTCCTCGAACTCGCCCCGGTACTTGGCGCCCGCCAGCAGCAGCCCGATGTCGAGCGCGACGATCTGCTTGTCCCGCAGGGACTCGGGGACGTCGCCGTGGACGATGCGCTGGGCCAGCCCCTCGACGATGGCGGTCTTGCCCACCCCCGGCTCGCCGATCAGCACCGGGTTGTTCTTGGTGCGCCGGGACAGCACCTGCATCACCCGCCGGACCTCCTCGTCCCGGCCGATCACGGGGTCCAGCTTCCCGTTGCGCGCCTGGTCGGTGAGGTTGCGGGTGAAGCGCTCCAGCGCCTGGTACTGGCTCTCCGGCGAGACATCCGTGACCCGGTGGGCGCCTCGCACCTCCTTGAGCGCCGCCCGCAGCTGGTCGGGCCCCACCTCGTGCACGCCGAGGAGCTGCCGGGCCGTGGTGCCCTTCTCCTCGACCAGGCCGACCAGCAGGTGTTCCGTGCTGACGTAGGCATCCCCCAGTGCCTTCGCCTCCGCCTCCGCGCGATCGAAGACCTTGTGGAGCTCGCGGGCCAGGGTGGGCTCCCCGCCCCCCTCCTGCCGGGGCAGGCGGGCCAGTTCACGTTCGGTCTCCTGCTGCAGCGTGGTGACGTTGATGCCCGCCTTCTGCAGCAGCGGCCGGACCACGCTCTCCTCCTGCGCCAGCAACACATGGAAGAGGTGTGTGTCGTTGGCCACCGGATTCCCGCGGCGGGACGCATCGGCGGTCGCGTCGCGGTAGGCCTCCTGGGCCTTCAGGGTCAGGCGCTCCGGGCGGATCATGGAATCGGCACTCCTCGGCTCGGCAATACACGACCCGCCGGGCGCCAGTCGCGCGCCCGGTCGAGGCAGGTGAGGTTCGCACTCGGACGGGAGGAAAGCAAACGGCAGGCCCCCGAAAGCTGCCGGCTTGGCAGGCGGAGGCCGGAGGGACGGGGGACGCCCTGCCACCGTGAACGGACCAGGGACCTGTCCCGCCACTGCGCGGCACAGGTCCCAGGCTCCGGCGTCCAGTTCCCGCCTAGCGGCGGGCGATCATCTTCAGGGTGTAGCGCTCGCCGTCCACCACCAGGTGCGCATAGTAGAGGCCCGGGGTGAGCTCCAGGCGTCGGTCGAGGAACTTGCCATCCCAGTATCCCTCGTGGTCACCGCAGCGGAGCCGGAGCCCATCGAGGCGCTCCCCATTGGAACTGAGCAGGATCGGAATGGCGACGACCTGCGCGAGCACATTGTAGATCTTCAGACTGACCAGGGGCTGATGTCCACGCTCACAGAGTTCGGGGTTGAGGGTGAAGGGAATCGTGGTCGCCGGGAAGAACGGATTGGGGTAGTTCTCGCGGAGCTCCACCGGCGGCGGGGCGCGCTCCTGCGCGGAGGCGGGAGCGGCCAGACCGGCGAGGAGCGCCAACACCCAACCCGGCCTGCACTGCCAGGCCATGGGCGCCTCCTCCATCGTGAAACGGCTCTACCGGTCGCACCTCCATGGATCGTGCCGCAAGATCATCATCCCCCGGGAGCCGCGCAATCCCGAGGGCGCCGCACGCCCCGTGACGGTCAGCGCGGCGGCAGGACCCGGCGAGCCTCGCCTTCCCGGCGGGTGATGCCCTGCCGATCCGCCCACTCGAGCAGCGGGATCAGGAACTTCCGGGACAGTCCCGTGGCCTCCCGCACCTGGGGCGGGGTGACGGGTCCCCTGGCCCCGAGGGCCCGCAGCGTCGCGATGAACTCGGCCAGGACGGCCGGCGCGTAGTAGCGATCCCGCTCCACCGCGATCACTGTTCCCTCACGGGCGGCGTGCCGGAGGGCATCGACCGCGCCGGACATGCCCAGACTGGCCGTGAGTTCCGCGACGGTCGGCGGCGTGAGCCCGCCGGCCGCGATGGCGGCCAGCAGCCGCACCTGGGCGGCATCGCCACCCGCCACGGTGGGCTGGAATGCGGGGTCCCGCACGAGCCCGCCGGCCGACAGGAGCTGGCCACTGGCCAACGCCCGGTCCAGCGCCGCGACGCCGGCCGCGCCGAAGCCGGCCAGCGCCTGCCGCAGCGTCTCGAGCGGCAGGCCCCCCTCGGTGGGGTGCGTATCATGGTACGCCGCGACGCGGACGTGAGCCTCGGCGATGCCGGCGGCCACGCGTCCTTCCGCCACAAACGCATCCGCCGTGCGGCAGATGGCCGGATCGCGGGCCAGGGCCTCGAGGGCGTCGGGCCGGACGCCCAGCCGAATCGGTAGCTCGGCGCTCGCGATGCCACGCGGCTCCCGCTCCAGCAGAACCCGGAGGCGATCGGCGGGCGCGAGGGGTGCTTCCCCGCGCGGCCAAGGCGCGCGCCCGCTCGGCGGCAACGGATCCGCGATCCAGCCGCCACCGATGACCACCACGGGACTGAAGCTCCGGAGCAGGAAGCGATCGCCGCCGCGCGCGACGACCGGCGTCTCGAGCGCCAGCCGGACCACCCCGGTCTCTCCCCGCGCAAGCGGGCGCCGCGCGTGCACCCGGGCGATGACCTCCGCCGTGCCGAGATGCAGGCGGACGCGCGCCAGGTGGCCGAGTGCCCGGGGCGCCTCCTGGAGCAGGTCGACAACGGCGTCCACGGCGGTCGCCGGGCGCCAGCCGGCGTCCGGGTGGACGAGCACATCGCCGCGCCGGGCCTCGCTCCGTTCGATCCCCGCCAGCCCCACCGCCAGCCGCTGGCCCGGCCGGCTGGAGGCGACGGGCGCGCCGTGGGCCTCGAGACTCCGGATCCGTGCCTCATGACCGGCCGGCAGCAGCAGTACCGTGTCCCCGACCTGGAACACGCCAGACCAGGTGGTCCCTGCCACCACGGTGCCCGTACCCGGCAGCGACAGCACCCGGTCGATCGGCAGCCGCGCCAGGTCACCGGGATCGCGCGCGAGGACGTCCCCCCGCGTGAGGGCCTCGATGGCTGCCCGCAGGTCGGGGATCCCGTCCCCCGTACGCGCAGAGACCACGACCGGGGGGCTGAACCGCACCGGGCTGCGGGCCAGCCAGCGCGTCACGTCCTCCCGCACCAGCGCCAGCCATTCCGGCTCGACGAGGTCGGCCTTGGTGAGCACCGGGATCCCCCGCGGGATGGCGAGCTGCTCCAGCACCGCGAGGTGTTCCCGCGTCTGGGGCATGATCCCCTCGTCGGCCGCGATGACCAGGAGCGCGAAGTCCATTCCCGCGGCGCCCGCGGCCATGGTGCGGACCAGGTCCTCGTGCCCCGGCACGTCCACGAGGCCGAGCAGGGATCCGTCGGCGAGGGCCAGCGGCGCGACGTGCAGGTCGAGGGTGATCCCGCGGCGCCGTTCCTCGGGGTACGGATCCATGGGCCGCCCGGTCAGGGCCTCGACCAGCGCCGACTTCCCATGGTCGATGTGGCCGGCCGTGCCGAGGATCACCGCCCGCCCCAGGCCTGGGTGAGCCAGAACTCCAGCGCGGGCAGCGGAGCACCTTCGGCGAGGTGGTAGCGGATGTACCGGGCGACCAGGCGGCGATGGGCCGCGGCGTGGCGGGCATCGAGTGAAGGCAGCGGACGATCGGGATCGAGCAGCGCCGACAGCGCGTCTCGCGCGTCCGCCGGAAGCTCGGTCACGTCGCCGTGCCGGCTGCAGAGGCGGCACAGGGCGCCCCCCTCCCCCGCGCTGAACGCGAGTGGGCCGTCCGGCTCCAGCGATCGGCCGTCCCGGACGCAGGACGCGAGCGACGGTGCGAACCCCAGCGCCGCCACCTGGGCCCACACGGACCGGACCGCCATGCCGGGCAGGTCGTCGGCGCCGGCCACCTCGAGCCGGGCCAGCGCTTCTGCCAGGGCATCAAAGGCCTCCGGGTGCGGCTCCGGCGGGGCCACGCGGAGCATGAGCTCAGCGAGTGCGGCGGCCGTGGCGTACCGGGAGACGTCGCGCGCCAGCCGGACCGGCAGGGTGGCGACGTCAAAGGCGGTGAGGGTGTGGAGGTCCCGGCGTTCGGAGAGGATGATCTGGGCCTGGCCACCGCTCAGCGCCTGCAGCGCCGCGCCGAAGCGGCTGCGGGGGCGCAGGGCCCCCTTGGCGATGGCGCTCTGCACCCCGTGCTCGCGCGTGGCGAGCCGGACGATCTTCGAGGTTTCCCCGTAGCGCAGGGTCGAGAGGACGATCGCGGGAGTGGAGATGAGGGGCATCGGGCGCGGCGCGGGGGCCGCCGGCCTACGGCGGCGGGATTTCCGTGATCAGCGCCGCGACGGCGCAGGAGCCGGCCGGGACCGCGCGGATCTCGCTCAGGTTGCGGCGCAGGATGTGGACGCTGCCCTCAGTGCTGCCGTCGCAGGGGCCCTGCTCGACCGCGTAGACCCGGTCGTCGCTGTCCACGGCCACGGCGCTGTTGCCGGGAATCCCGACGCCATTCCCCGCCCCGCGAAGCACCTGGCGCGCCACGAGGTCGAAGACCATGAGGCCTTCGTCGGGCGAGCTCACGTAGAGGCGGTCGGCGCCGTCGGTGGCCACGCCGCC
The DNA here is from genome assembly GCA_044221045.1 of Gemmatimonadales bacterium. GTDB lineage: Bacteria > Gemmatimonadota > Gemmatimonadetes > Gemmatimonadales > GWC2-71-9 > JADJOM01. Next base: position 4,367 of record JBGAPX010000036.1, on the reverse strand, counting down.
CGGCCCGGCTCCGAAACCACCGAAGCTGCCCAGTTCGCTCCGCCCCACCGGGTCGATGAGGCTCAGCCGCCCCGCGGTGATGCCGTCGTCGGGGCCGGTGTTCATCACGTACAGCACCCCGTCCTGGGCCACGGCGGTGGCGCGGGCGTTGCCCGGGCCGGGCATGAGGATCGAGTCCACCCCGGTCGCGAGGTGATTGGTCACCGGGTCGACCACCGAGACCCAGCTCGGTCCCGCCGGCACCCCGCCTACAAGGTTGCCGTTGAGCACGAACACCTTGCCCCGGGTGAACTCCAGGCCCTGCGGACTCACCCCCACGGCGACGCTCGCGGTGTCGCCGGTGAGGTAGTTGACCCGGGTGACCGACTGCAGCCCGGGATTGCCCACATAGGCGATCGAATCGTCCACGATGGCGCTGCCGGTGGCGCCGCTGCCGGGCGCGAGCTGCACCGTGCGGACGACGATGCGGGCGACGAGATCGATCACCGCCACGGCGTCCCCGGCGCCGGTCGGGACGACCGCCCAGCCGTCCCGGGCGCTGACACCCGTCGGGTCGGCGCCGGCCCCCAGGGCAATCGCCACGCCCGCGGTGGGCGCCGCCACGGGGATGAGCGTCAGGGCCGCCGGCGCCTGGTTGACCACCAGCAGGACCTCTTCCGGTGGCGGCAGGGGCGCGGAGGCTTCGGCGCAGGCCAGTCCGGCCACGACGAGCAGGAGCGCAAGGCGAGGGCTCATGCCAGGAAAGATGCCACCCTCGGACCGGGGATGCGACCCGCCCTCACCGCACGGTCCCGGCCCCGGCCCGGCCCCGGGCCGCCGAACTCACATTCCGACCCGGAGTCCGGCCAGGACCGCCCGGCCCCGCGCCCGGAACCCGACCACTGTGGAGTACCGGACGTCAGTGAGGTTCTCGCCCCGGAGCGTGGCCGCGAGTGAGGGCCGCCCGGGGTGCTCCCGCAGCAGGTCGACGGTGGCGTCCGCATCCAGCGTCACCACGCCGCGGAGCCGGGTGCGCACCGAGGGGAACGGCCGGAAGTCCACGTCGGCACGCTCGCCGATATAGCTGACGCCCAGCCCGAGGCCCACGCGATCGGCCAGGCGGGCGCGGCCGTCGACCCGCGCGCTGTGCGCGGGCCGGCGGATGAGTTCCTTGCCGTCGACGAAGGCATCCCCGGCGCCGGCGCTGAAGCCGGGGTCGTCCACGCGGGTGCGGAGCCGGGTGTAGGAGGCGGTGAGCGTCAGGTCGGGCGTCGGGCGGAACTCGCCGCTGACCTCGAGTCCGCGGGCGGTGGCACGGGCCACGTTGGCGTAGTTCGGCGTGCCCGGCGCGGCGGCGCCATCGTACTGGATCAGGTTCCGGAAGCGCTGGTCGAAGTAGCTGACGGCCAGCACCACCGCGCCCCCCGCCAGGCCCTGTTCCACCCCGAGCTCCCAGCTCCGGCTCTGCTCGGGCGCGAGCGACGGGTTCCCCACCTCGAAGGCGCTCCGGGCGAAATTCTCCCGCAGCGAGGGTTCCTTGAAGGCGCTGCCGAGGGCCCCGCGCAGGCGGAGCCCGCCGGCCACGGCGTAGATCGCGCCGAGCCGGTAGGTCGCGTGGGTGCCGAACTTCTGGTTGTCGTCCAGCCGCAGCCCGGCGTTGAGCAGGAGGCGCGCACTCAGGTCCACCACCGCCTGCGCGTAGCCGCCGACATTGCGCCGCGAGGCCTCGAAGGGCGCGCCGCCGGTCGAGAACTCCTCGAGGCGCTCGAACTCCGCCTGCCCGCCGGCCGTCAGCTGCACGGCGGTCCCGACCCGGACGATCGCGCGCGCGTCGGCCGACCGGCGCAGCGACCGGCCCTGGCTCTGGAAGTAGAAGCCCAGGGAGTCGCCGGGGCTGTCGGGCAGGTCCTGGGCCCGGTCGGTCTGCCCGTGCGAGGCCAGCAGGACGCGCACCTCGACGGCATCACCGAACTGGCGGCCGGCCTCGAGGCCAAGGGTCGTGGCATCCTGCCGGCTCGCCTGGTTGCTGTCGGTCACGGCACCGGTGAAGTCGGTCGCGTACTTGAGGTGGTTGTCGCCGGTCCGGGCGGTCAGGGTGAGGTCGGTGCGTGCGTCGGGCCGCACGGTCAGCGCGGCCGATCCGACGGTGCTGCCGTAGCCGCTGTTGAAGCGGTAGATGCCGTCGGTGCGATAGCGGCCGAGGCTCGCCGAGTACGACACCTCGGGCGTGGCGCCGCTCACGCCCACGTCCCCGCGCCAGGTGCCATGGCTGCCCGCCTGCGACGCGGCTTCGGCCCGGAAGCCGCCGCGCCCGCGCCGGGTGATCACGTTGATCACCCCGGTGACCGCGTCCGACCCGTAAAGCACCGAGGCGGGCCCCCGCACGATCTCGATCCGCTCCACGTTGTCGGTGCTCAGGGTGCCGAAGTTGAAGGCGCCGCCACCCTGGTTCACCGGGACGCCGTCGATCAACACCTTGGTGAAGTCGCTCTCCCCGCCCCGGAGGAAGACCGAGGACACGCCGCCGTAGGACCCGGTGGGCACGACCGCCGCCCCCGGTACCCGGGCCAGGGCCTGTTCCACGAAGTAGATCCCCGCCTCGCGCAGCTGGTCGCCGGTGATGACGGTCGTCGCGGCCACGACGCGGCTGGCCGGGGTGGGCGCGCGGTCGGCCGTGACGACCAGTTCCTCGAGGCGCACGGTGTCGCGGGGCTCCTGGGCGGCGAGCGGCCCGATCAGCGTGAGGAGGCCCAGCGAGACCAGCCGGAACGCGCGGATGCGGCAAAGCATGATGTGCCTTTCGGTCCCGGTCATTCGCCGGGCTTGAGTGGTACGACCTGCGGGGCGCCGTCGCACCAGGTGGTGATGGCGACGGGCCAGTCGAAGACGCGGGCCACGGCCTCGCCGGTGAGGACCGTGGCGGGCGGCCCGTCCGCCACCACCCGCCCCGCGTGCAGCAGGAGCAGGCGGTCGGCGTACCGGGCCGCCAGGTTGAGCTGGTGGCTCACCAGCAGCGAGGCGATGCCCTGCCCCGCCAGGCGGCGCACCAGCTCGAAGACTTCCATTTCGTGCCGCACGTCGAGCGAGGCGGTGGGCTCGTCGAGCACCAGCAGCCGGGGCTGTTGCGCCAGCGCCCGGGCGATCCGCACCCGCTGCCACTCGCCGCCGGAGAGCTGGTCGGTGGGACGCGCGGCCAGGTGCGCCACGTCCGCGGTGGCCAGGGCCTCGGCCACGATGGTCCGGTCGGTCCCGGCGAGCGGGGCCAGCGGTCCGAGGTGGGCGTACCGTCCGAGGCTCACCGTCTGCTCCACCGTCAGGGGGAAGAGCGACTCCTCCCGCTGGGTCACCACCCCGACCACCCGCGCCAGCTCCGCACTCGTCCACGCGCTGAGCGGGCGGTCGAGGAGGGTCACCGCGCCGGCGGCCAGCGGCACGCTGCCGAGCAGGGCGCGCAGGAGCGTGGTCTTGCCGCTCCCGTTCGGGCCCACGACCGCGACCAGGTCGCCGGCCGCCAGGTCGAGCGAGGCGCCGGCGAGGGCCGGCGCCGCCGCGCGCGGGTAGCACACCTCGAGGTCACGGGCCTGGAGGATCATCGAAGCGTCCGGCGCAGCAGCAGGGCGAAGAGCGGCACCCCGACGAGGGAGGTCACCACCCCGACGGGCAGTTCGATCGGCGGGGCGATGGCACGGGCCACGGTGTCGGCGAGCACGAGGAAACTGCCGCCGAGCAGGAACGCCGACGGCAGCAGCGTGACGTGGAGCGGCCCCCACAGCCGGCGGATGGCGTGTGGCACCACCAATCCCACGAAGCCGATCATCCCGCAGGTGGCCACCGCGGCGGCGGTGAGGCAGCCGGTGGCCAGGAAGGCGGTGCGACGGAGCGAGGCCGGGTCCACGCCGAGGTGGCGGGCGGTGTCGTCCCCCAGGGCCAGCAAGTCGAAGGCACGCGCCCGCAGGCCGAGCACCAGGAGCGGCACGATCGCGTAGGCGGCGAAGATCCCCAGCGCCTGCCAGGAGGCGCCGCCGAGCCCGCCGAGCATCCAGAGGAAGGCGTTGCGGAGCTGGGCCGCCGGCGAGAGTGTCAGCACCGCGCTCACCAGCGCGCCGGTGAAGGCGCTCACCACCACGCCGGCCAGCAGGAGGATGTGCGGATCCAGGCGGCGGCCCTGCACCAGGCTGAGCCGGTAGACCAGGAGCAGCGCCGCCATGGCCCCCGCGAAGGCGGCCAGTGGCAGCACCCACGCGGCTCCGGCCCCGGCGGCGATGACCAGCACGGCCGCGATCGCCGCGCCTCCCGAGATGCCGAGCAGGTAGGGATCGGCCAGTGGGTTGCGGATGAGCGCCTGCAGCACGGCGCCGGAGACGGCCAGGCTGCCGCCCACGAGGAAT
>JBGAPX010000172.1:0-3799 GCA_044221045.1 Gemmatimonadales bacterium | reverse complement strand
CTTCTTCTGCAAGCCGGAGATGGTCCTCGGCAAGGACGTCCCCGCGCTCAAGGCCAGCCTGGTCCGCCTGCTGCAGGAGGTGAACCGGCCGGAGGTGAGCTTCGACCGGCTCGAGGACATCGTGAAGGGCGAGATGGCGCTCTCGGTGCGCCTGCTCCGGTACCTCCACTCCGCCGGCTTCGGCTGGCGGCACGACATCAGCACCATCAGCCAGGCGCTGCGCGTGCTGGGCGAGCGGCCCACCCGGAAGTGGGCGTCACTGGTGGCGCTGTCGCTGATCGGCGACGACAAGCCCCCGGAACTCGTGACCACGTCCCTGGTGCGTGCGCAGTTCTGCGAGGAACTGGGGAACGAGATGGCACTCCCCGACCGCCCCGCGGACCTCTTCCTCATCGGCCTGCTGTCGCTGCTCGACGCCATGCTCGACCGCCCGCTCCCCGAGATCGTCAGCGCCATGTCGCTCTCGGAGGAGATCCGCACCGCCCTGCTGGGCGGCGACTCCCTGCTCAGCGACGTCCTCCAGCTGGCCTCCTCCTACGACCGGGCGGACTGGTACCGGGTCACCCACCTCGCCAACCGGACCTCGATCCCCGAGCCTCGCATCCCCGACGCCTACCGGCGGGCGGTGGAGTGGGTCACGGCCATCCAGAGCGGCTAGCGACCGAGCCGACCCCGCGGGGTGACGCGGTCGTGACAGCGCTGGCCCACCCTGCAGGCATGCGGACCCCGAAACACCTCGTCCTGCTGCTCGTCCTCCTGGCCCGGCCGGGTGGGTTGCTCGCGCAGGCACCGGCGACGGAGCGGGTGCGCCTGCCACGCTACCTCACCTCCATGCGGCTCCACGCCATGCTCGGGCCGGGCACCCGGCCACGGCGCGCCCCCGCCGAGCCGGTGGCTCCCGGCCTGGAGGCTCCCACTGTGGCAGGCGGCCGCCGGTGGGCGGTGCGTACCGGCCCGCTCGTCGTGCAGGCCGGCGTCACGGGTGCCCGGGGCGGTGTGCGTCCCTTCCTCGGCCTGCTGCTGTTCCCACCGTCGGTTCGCCTTCCCCGACCGGACCCCCAGCCGCCCGGGCGCTGAGTCCGGAGGTGTTACCCCGCGGCTCAGGCAGGCGTGACCGGGCCGTGATGCCGGCCCGTAGGCTACGGGCATGCCACCCGCCATCCTGCGTCACGTCACGCGAGCCTTCCGCGCGATCCTCGTGCTTCTTGTACCCGCCCTGGTCGTAGGGTGCGGTGACCACCGCCCGTTGCCGGTGCGTGAAGGCTGGCTGGCCCGGCCGGGCGGGGATTCGCTGCCGTACCGGGTGGTGGGCGGCGGGCCGGATACGGTCGTGAGCCTTCCCCGCGTTCCTCCTTCTCCTTGCGGCGGCCCTGGTCGTGGGTTGCGACGACCGGAGCCCGTTGCCCGTGCGTGAGGGCTGGCTGGCCCGGCCGGGCGGAGATTCGCTCGCGTACCGTGTGGTGGGCCGCGGGCCGGATACGGTGGTGTTCGTCCATGGAGGGCCCGCGTTCGGGGCGCGGTACATGGAGGATGCGTTCGAGGGGCTGGGGGACCAGCGCACGCTCGTGTTCTACGACCTGCGGGGACGTGGGCGCTCCCCGGCGGTCACCACGCCGGACAGCCTTCGCCTCGACGTGGATGTCACCGATCTCGAGGCCCTGCGGGAGGCCCTCGGCCTGGCGCACCTGACCCTCGTGGGGCACCACTGGGGCACCGCGGTGGTCCTCAAGTACGCACTCCGGTATCCGGGGCGGGTGACCCGGACGGCCCTGCTCGCGCCCTTCCCGCACAAGGGCCAGTACATGTTCGAGCTGATCCGGCAGCCCCATGACACTGCCGCGCTGGCCGTGCACCTGCGCGCGCGGGAGGCCCGCGCCGACACCACCGACCCGCGCGCCTACTGCCGGCGGTTCTGGGGCATGGCGCTCTCGCCGATCGAGGTGACGGATCCGGCCGTGATCGATCGCCTCGGTCCGGCGATCTGCGGTGCGCCGCCCGCGGCCCTGCTGGCGCGGGAGGGGATCCAGCGGCAGCTGTTCGCCACCTTCGGGACCTGGGACTGGAGCGACTCGATCCCGCGGCTGACCATGCCGGTGCTGGTGGTGACCGGCGCCGGGAGCCCGGCGCTGCTCGCGGGTGCCCGGGCGTGGACGGGGCGGCTGCCCGACGGCCGCCTGCTCGCGGCCGGGGTCACGCCGCTCTTTCCCTGGGTGGAGGACGCGCCGGGCATCCTCACCGCGCTCCGCGAGTTCCTTGCGGGGACGTGGCCGCCCGCGGCCGTCCCGGTGGCCGCCCCGCCTGACACCGCCACCAATCCGTGACCAGCCCGTGACGGCCTCGCGCCGCCATCGCAGGCATTGAGGCCGATGCTGTGGCGCTGGCTGCGGGTTCCGGCCGGTGTTCCCTTGCCCTCCTGACATGCCCTCTGCCCGGACGTGGTCCATGCGCCTCTTCCGTCTGTGCCTGCTGCTCACCGGCCTCGGGCTGGCGCCGCTCGCGGCGCAGCAGCCGACCCCGCCGCCCGCCACGCCCGCGCCGAGCGGCCGGATCACCGGCCGCGTGGTGGATCGCGAGACCGGGCGCCCGGTGCAGGGCGTGCGCGTGATGCTCGTGGGACAGGCGGGCGTGGTGGAGACCGACCTCGATGGCCGCTACCGCACCCCGCCGGTCGCCGCGGGGCTGTACGCGGTGCGCGCCATGTACATCGGCTACAACCCCGTGCAGCGCGACAGCATCAAGGTGGTCGGCGGGCAGACGGTGACCGTGGACTTCGCGCTGACCGTGCGCGCGGTGGAGCTCGACGAACTGGCCGTCGAGGCCGCGATCCCGGTGGCGCCCAAGACCGACGCCGGGCTGCTGGCCGCCCAGCAGGCCGCCCCGAGCGTGAGCGACGGCATCAGCGCCGAGGCCATCAGCCGGAGTCCCGACGGGGACGGCGGTGACGTGATCCGGCGGGTCACGGGCGTGGCGGTCTTCGACCGGAAGTTCGTGGTGGTCCGCGGCCTCAACGAGCGCTACAGCACCACCACGCTGAACGGCGCCGACCTGCCGAGCCCCGAGCCGCTCAAGAAGGTGGCGCCCCTCGACATCTTCCCGGCCAGCCTGCTCGAGTCCATCGTCACCGCCAAGACCGCCACCCCCGACAAGCCCGGCGACTTCGCGGGCGGGGCGGTGGAGGTCCGCACCAAGGACTTCCCGGAGAATCCGGTCTTCCAGATCGGCGTCTCGCAGGGATTCAACAGCCAGACCACCTTCCAGCGCATGGCCATGGGGCCCCGGACCACCGCCGACTTCTTCGGCTTCGGTGACGCCCGGCGCCGGCCCAACGCCGATGCCATCGCCGGGCGGATCGACGAGCGGGCGCTGGAGTCCTACCGGAACGTCTGGACCGGCCACCCGGTGTCCGCCGCCCCTAACCTCGGCCTCAGCCTCAACTTCGGCGGGCAGGTGGGCGAGACGACGCCCATCGGCTTCTCCGGGGCGCTCACCTACGGCAACAAGCGCGCGTACACCCCCGGCCGGCTGCTGGCCTACGTGCCGAACAAGACGGGCGACGGCGGGAACGGCCGCCTGCTCGACGAGAGCGTCGTGGAGGTGGAGTGGGGCGCGCTGGCCAACCTCTCCGTCCGGCTGGGGAGCGGCAGCAAGATCGGCTGGAAGAACCTCTACACCAGGAACGCCGAGGAGACCCTCGCCAGTGGCGAGGGCTACAACACCGAGAACAACACCGTCTTCGACACCTATGGCGTGCAGTACGTGGAGCGGGAGCTGCTGCAGACCCAGCTCACCGGCGAGCACC
>JBGAPX010000171.1:0-3833 GCA_044221045.1 Gemmatimonadales bacterium | reverse complement strand
GGGCCGTGGTCCCATCCCGGTCCACCTCCTGTACCTCCCGGAGAACACCGGCTACCGGAAGACCGGCGCGCTGGCCCGGCACGCGCTTGAGTTCTACTCGGACCTCTGGTTCCCGTATGCCTTCCCGCAGTTCACCCAGGTGGACGGCCCCGAGAACGGCATGGAGTATCCGATGCTCACCATGAGCGGGCCCGGCTTCGGGGTCACCGACCACGAGATCGGCCACCAGTGGTGGCCCATGATGGTCGGCACCAACGAGACCTGGTACGGCTGGATGGACGAGGGATTCAACGAGTACATGAACGTGCTCTCCGAGGCCGCCCACGAGGGCCGTGCCCCGGTGCTCGACGGGCTCGGCGGCCAGGCCGGCGCGCAGGCGGGGAACGAGGCCCAGGCCCCGATGATGTGGGACAACAATTACGGCGGGCCGCTCACCACCTACGTGACGTACTCGAAGGCGCCGATGATGCTCTCGATGCTCGGCGCCCTCGTGGGCGACAGCGCCGTGACGCGGGCCATGAAGGCCTACGCCGCCGACTGGCGCTTCCGCCACCCCTCGCCGTGGGACTTCATGTTCGCGATGAATCGCGAGCTCGGGCACAACCTCGACTGGTTCTGGTACAGCTGGCTGTTTACGACGGAATCGGTGGACGGCGGCATCGAGCGGGTGGTGGAGCGGGGCCGCGCGTGGGAGGTTACGGTGCGCCAGCGGGGCGAGATGCCGGCGCCGATCGTGCTCTCCGCCACCCTGGCCACGGGTGGCCCGGCGCCACGGCTGCCGCGGGGTGCCGTCGTGCGCGGCGACACCGTCACGGTGACCTGGCCCGTCGAGGCCTGGTTCGACGGGCGGCGCAGCCGGACCGTGACGCTGGACTTCGGCGGTCGCCGCATCAGTGGCGTGACCCTGGATCCCGGGGCCCGGTTCCCCGACCGGGACCGGGAGGACAACCGCTGGCCGCGATGATCTACCTGCCGGACCGCCGCTGGTACCTGGGCGCCGTGGCGCTGGCCCTGCTCTGGCCGGTGGCCCTGGCCTGGCCGGCCGCGGCCATGGCGGTCCTCGCCCTGGACGTGGCGTGGCTGCTGCTCCTGCTGGTGGACGGGTGGCGGCTCGCTGGCCTTGACCCGGGCGCGCTCCAGGTGGAACGGGAGGCGCCGCCCGCCTTCTCGGTGGGCCGTCCTCTCCCGGTCCTCTACCGCTGGAGTCACCCGCTGGCCTGGCCGGTGGCGCTCCGGATCCGGGAGGCGTTCCCGGCGCTGCTCGAGGCGCCATCGGCAGAACGGAGCCTCACGGTGCCTGCGGGCGTCGTGCAGCGGGAGGAGGTGCTCCTTCACCCGGCCCGGCGGGGGCGCGGCTCGGGGGGGCGGATCGAGCTGCGGCTGCGGGGCCCCATGGGGTTGTGCTGGCGGCAGCTCCGGGTGGAGCGGCCCTGGCGGGTCGTTGTGTATCCCAACCTGGTCGGCGCGTCCTTGCGCTCACTACCCACCCAGGCGCAACGGCGCCGCGAGGCCGGGTTCCGGAACATCCGCCGGATCGGCGAGGGGCGGATGTTCGAGAGTCTCAAGGAATGGGTCCCGGGGGAGGACACCCGGACGATCGACTGGAAAGCCACGGCGCGGCGGGGCAAGGTGATGGCCCGCCAGTACGAGGATGAGCGGCGCCAGCAGGTGCTGATCGTGATCGATGCCGGCCGGATGCTGACCGCCGAGGTGGATGGCCGTGCCCGGCTCGAATCGGTGGTGGAGGCCGCGCTGCACCTGGCGCACAGCGCGGTAGAGCACGACGACAATGTCGGCCTCCTGGTTTTCGCGGACGAGGTACAGCAGTGGGTGGCCCCCGCGCGGGGACGGCGGGCGCTGCGGGCGGTCCTCGACGGCCTGGCGGCGGTCGAGGGGCGGCTGGTGGAACCGAACTACCCGGCGGCCTTTGCCTACCTCGCGGCGCACAACCGGAAGCGGGCGCTCACGGTGCTCTTCACGGACGTGATCGACCGGACGGCGAGCGACGCCCTGGTGGCGCAGGTGGCCACGCTGCGACCGCGTCACGTGCCGCTGGCGGTGACCCTGCGCGAACCGGGCCTCGAGCGCCTGGCCACCGCCCGCCCGGCGACTGCGGCGGCGGCGTTCGAGCGGGCGGCGGCGGAGGAGTTGCTGCTCTCCCGCGCCGCCGCGCTGGCCGACATGCGGGGCCGCGGCATCCTGGTGCTGGATGTCCCGCCGGCGGGGGCGAGCGGCGCCGTGGTCGAGCAATACAACCGGCTCAAGCGCCGGGGCGTGATCTAGCGGAGTTCGCGGGCGGACGGGATCAACCACACTTGAGGGGGAGACATGCGTGCGGTCGTGATGGGGGGCCTCGGTGCCCTGATGCTCCTGCTGTCGGTCGAGCCGGCCACGGCGCAGGGTCAGCCTTCGCTCCGCCGGCTGGTGGCGGCACAGGCCCGGGCCGCGCGCGCCAATCCGGACACGCGGGCCTTCACCGCCACGCCCCTGCTCCGGCCCAACCAGTTCCTCCCCGGCGAGCTCGGCCCAGGCGATGGGCAGCTGCAGAACGGCTGGGTGGTGGACCAGTGGGTCTACCAGGGTGCCCGCAACGAGCTGGCCGCCTTCACGCTCAAGGCGCCGTACGAGGGGACCCTCGCGATCTTCCTGCAGCAGGGGACGGAGCTCAAGTACCTCGGCGAGGTGAAGCCCGCCACCGGCGAGGTCACGCTGGAGCTCAAGCTCCCCGTCGACGGGACCTACACCCTGTACGTGATCGGCACCCAGCCGTCTTCCCGCGGGGCCTACACCCTGGCGAGCCGGTCGCAGGGCTCGGTCACCAGCATCGACTACGCCCGGCTCTACCCCGGCGGCGGCGATCCCAACGGGCGCTACGCCCTGCTGGTGGCCGCCGATGACTACCCCGGCGAGGAGAGTGACCTGGTCGGCGGGCCGACCAACGACGTGATGCTCATGCGGCAGCTGCTGGTGGAGCGCTACGGCTTCCGGGCCCAGGACATCGTGATCCTGCGCGACGTCGAGGCCAACCGCGACCAGATCATCGAGGCGTTCCGCCGCCACCTGGGGCAGGCGGGACCCAACGGCGTGGCGGTGTTCCACTACTCCGGGCATGGCATGCAGCTGCCGGACAACCGCGGCTACACCGGCGCGGACGACCCGGAACCCGACGACAAGGACGAGGCCATCGCGACCTGGGGCACGCAGGGGGACCTCTACGGCTACCTGCTGGACGACGAGCTCGGGGTGCTGACGGCCGAGCTCCGGGCGGGACGGGTGCTGATCGCGCTCGACATGTGCCACGCCGGGACCGGCACCCGCGGCGGTCCGGCCACCGCGCACACCTGGGAGGAAGCCCTCGGCACGCCCGCCCCGGCGATCGCCGGTCGCTTCCGCGCGGCGGGTCCGGGCGCCGTTCCCGCGGTGCGCTTCACCCGCTACCGGGACATCGCCGCGCAGGTGGAGACGCCCTCCACCTACGTGACCACGGGCAACACCCGCGGCGTGGGCAGCGAGTACGCGCAGCCGGCCAATCACATCCTCCTGGCGGCGGCGCAGCCCACCGAGACCTCCGCCAACTACATGCTCCGGCTGCAGAACGGGGAGACGGCCCGGGTGGGCCTGTTCACCATCCTGCTGTACCAGGCGCTGATGCAGAGCGGACCCGACCTGACCTTCACCCAGCTCATGACGCAGATGGCCCCGGAGGCCAACCGCCTGGCCATCGAGTTCAAGGAGTCCTCGCAGAACCCGGCCGTGGAGGGCGCCCGCGCCAACGAGTCGATCGCGCGGTTCCTCGGCGCGCTGCGCTGAGGGCGGCGCGGGGCCGGAACGCC
>JBGAPX010000035.1:0-29679 GCA_044221045.1 Gemmatimonadales bacterium | reverse complement strand
GCGGCGTCCCCGGGGCACTCGCGTCACGGCCCCGGGACCGGGGCCACCATGGGCGTGACCTCGAGCCGCGCCCGCTCACCGAGCGCGCGGGCCAGCAGGTCCCGGACCGACGGGAGGTCGGCCTCCGGGATGGCGCGGCGCGGGGTGAAGTAGGCGCAGTTGCTGGAATAGTAGAAGAGGAAGAACTCCGGCGTCTCCACCGCGAGTCGGATGGTGTCCCAGCGAAAGTCCATCGAGGCACTGGCGGTCCGGATGCCGAAGCCCGCATCGGAAAGGAGGTGCCGGATGGGCTGACGCACGGCAGGATCCTCCCGCTCCACCTTGCCGGCGCTGTACCGTGGCAGCCAGACGAAGAGCAGGACGATCCACATGGCGACGATGATCAGCCACGGCAGGGCCGCCAGGAATGCGTCCAGCATGTGGTCGGGCTGGCGGAGCAGCGGCACGACCAGCAGCAACAGCAGGACCGCGGCGAGCAACTGCGGGAGCCAGCGCGCCAGCGGCGACCCACCGGATTGCCGGCGGATCAGGTGGAACGCCTTGAGGTAGTCCTCGCGGGTCCAGGTCCACGTGAACTCGTGGACCAGGCGGCCGTCCTCACCATGTGGCATCATCGTGGGCCTGCCCCGGCGGCGGGAGTGGACAGGGAGACGCCGTCGTACACGGCACGCTGGAGAACCTATCCTCGATCCGGGGCGGCGGCCAGCGGGAGTGGACTACGCCCAGCCGTCGAAGTCCTTCGCGTACGGGATCCCGGCCGCATCGAGCCACCGCTTCACCTCGTAGTAGTCGGCGAAGCGCTGCTGCAGGAGCTCGAGCAGCCGCCGGTCGGGCGCGCCCGAGGGCGTGGCACCACCCGCGTCCGCGTCAAGCATGGCGAGCACGCGCGCCTTCTCCGGCGGGGCCAGGATCATGAAGTAGGCCGCCTCACGCCCCAGCCACTGCTCCGCCTCCGCGCTCCAGTCGAAGACCTCCACCACCAGGCAGCCGTCGGGGCGCACCGACGCCGACGAAGCCGTCTGCGGCAGCACGCCCCGGAGGCGCACCATGGGCTCCCCGGAGGGGTCCGTCACGCCGGCGCGGGCTGGAAGCCGCGCCACGCCGCGCGGCCCAGCGCCACGAAGACCCCGAGCACCAGCAGCTGGGTGGCCGCGAACGCCGGCGACTGCTGGGTGGGCGCCACCGCAATGAGCAGGGGGAACTTCTGGAACAGCTGCACCATCAGGACGAAGACGTTGAAGTACAGCGCCACCACCGCGGTGACCACGAAGACCGGGCGGGCACGGCCGGCCAGCCGCTTCCAGTACAGTGCCCCGATGGCAAGCGGCAGCAGCAGGAGCGACAGCCCGCCCAGGATGTGGGACGGGAGCAGGGTACGGAACGGAAACAGGAATCCGGTCGCGTTAGTGAGCACGGTGGTGAGCAGGTAGGCGCCGGTCCAGCCGCGGAACAGCGTGCCGGCCATGAGGCCGCCCACCACCACCAGGCCGGCCAGGATGCCGACGACGCTGAGGATGACGTGGACGAGGGTGAGCGTGGGCAGGTCGAGCAGCATGGGGACGTCCGGTCTGAGGGGAGGGCCTAACATACGCTCCTCCACCCGCCGGGCTACCCCCGGCACCGAATGCGGCCACGCCCGGGCCGGCGATGTCGCGTTTTCACGCAGTCTCGCGCCACGCGATTCACCCCGGCGCCCGCCAGGCGGCCATCAGCTCCTCGGTGGCCGGCCGCACCTTCACCACCCGCTCGCGGGTGATCGCCACCGTCCCCGGCTTTGCCCCCTTCGGCTTGGAGACGAAGCGCGCCTCGGTGCAGGTGACGGCCACGGTTCCGGCGCCGCGCGCCTTGCTGTGGTATGCCGCCACCGAGGCCGCCAGCTCCACGTCGCGCTTCTCCGGCGCCCGCCCGTCCGGCACCCGCAGCACCACGTGGCTCCCCGGCATGCCGCGGATGTGGAACCAGAGGTCCGCGGGCCGCGCGAAGCGCAGGCTCAGCGCCTCGTTGGCGGCGTCGGTCTTCCCGGCGAACACCCGCCAGTCACCGGGAAGCAGGTACCGCACCACCCCGGCGGGCGGCGCCTCCTCGGGCTCCGTCATGGGCCCGAGAGGCCGATGACCACCCCGCCCGGCGCCCGCACGATCGCAATCGTCACCCCTTTCATGACCCGGTCGGGCGGCATCACCGGCTCCGCCCCCGCCTGGAGCGCCGCGTCGAAGGCGGCCCGGGTATCGGCCACGTGCACGTAGGGGTGCGCGCCGGGCGCCTCCGTGGGGCGGACCAGGCCGATCCCGCCCCCGCCCCGGTCGGAATAGGAGAAGAGATGATACTCCGTCCCGTCGGGCATCCGGACCGCCGGCGGGAACGTCCACCCGAAGACCCGCTCGCACCACGCCTTCATGGCCAGCGGGTCACGGCTGCTGAAATCGGTGTGCGTGATCCAGCCGTCCACCCCCTGGGCGGGGACGCCCCGCTTCCTGGTGGACTTCGTCGCCTTCGCGGCCTTCGCGCCCGCGCGCGCGGGCGTCGCCCGCCGCCTGGCGGCGGCCTGCTTCTTCTTGCCGGGCATGGGGCTACTCCAGATTCTCCTGGATGAACCGGGGGCTCAGGTGCACGTCGAGCTGGACCAGCGGGGTGTCGCCGATGTTCGTGAAGCTGTGGACCTCGCCGGCCTTGATCACCAGGATGTCGCCGGCGCCGGCCTCGAATACGGACCCGTTCACCGTCCAGCGCCCCCGACCCTCCCGCACGAACTGCACCTCGTCGTAGGGATGCCGGTGCGGCCCGGGCCCGCGGCCCGGCGCCGCGCTCAGCAGGAACACGGAGATGTCCACGCCACCCTGGTCGGCGCCGACGAACTGGTGTGAGCTCCCGACGAACGGGAGGTCCTGCTGGCGGACGTGGTGCATGGCGGGGCGGGCTCCAGGAGGATCGGGTCGCGCGGTGGCGCGCGGGGTCAGTTCGCGGGCGCCCTGGCCTTGAGCGCCGCCACCCGCGACTGCACCGTGGTGATGGCGGCCCCCATCGACCGGGGCGCCAGCGCCAGGAACGTCTCGTACTCCTGCACCGCCTCGGCCGCGAAGCCGCCCCGCTCGTAGACCACCGCGAGCGGATAGTGCGGCAGGGCGTAGTACGGCTCCGCCTCGGTGGATCGCCGGAGCAGGGTGGCCCCGGAGTCGGCGCGGCCCCGCGCCAGCAGCAGGATGCCCAGGTCGTACAGGTAGCCGGCGTCGTGCGGCGCCAGCTGGACCGCCTGGCCGAGCTCCTCGAGCGCCCCGGCGGAATCTCCGGCCGCAAGCCGAACCGCCGCCAGCCCCCGGTGGGCCGGATGAAAGGTCACGTCGTCCAGCAGCGACTGCTCGTAGGCGGCCCGCGCCGAATCGTGCTGGCCGGCGAGTTCGTGCAGGTAGCCGATGCTGTACGAGGCCAGGGCATGGGAGTACCAGCCCAGCCCCAGCACCTGGTCCTCCTCCTCGAGCGTGGCGTCGAGCGATGCCCGCGCCATGGCGCGCGCACTGTCGAGCTGGCCCATGGCGACGAAGACCAGCGACCGGTCCATGTACAGCCCTGGGTCCTTGTCGCGCCGGAGAATCTCGGCGTACACCGAGGCGGCCATGCGGAAGTCGCTGCGGCAGTAGGCGGACCACGCCGTGAACCAGCGATCATAGCGACCCAGGTCGCGCAGGTCGAATTCACCGCCGGTCACCCGGTGGATCCAGGTGGAGATCAGCAGGCCGCCGAGGCGGCGATCGACATAGGGATTCCGGAGCCGGGCAAAGTACACCAGCGAGTCGATGCGCCGGATGGCCGGGATCTCGAGCGCGCGGGACGGCCGGGTAAGGTAGGTCTCGAGCTCGTTGGACGGCCGCGCCAGCATCAGCGCGGTGTATTCCCCGTACAGCGGCGACGCCCAGTTGGGGTCCAGGCGGCTGGCCCAGTAGAAGGCGGCCGCGGCCAGCACCGGGTCACGCTCCAGGATCGAGACGCCATACCCGTAGTAGTCCTGCGCGCTGTTGGGGTCACGCTCCGCCGGCAGGCGGGGCCGTTCGGGAGGCTTGGAGAATCCGGTCTGGCCGGCGAGGGCGGGCGCCTGCAGGAGCAGCAGCACGGCACAGCACCAGCCAGGGAGACAGCATCGCATCGGGTCCTCGACACGAGTGCGGGTGGCCGGCGCGCAACCGCCGGTTCGCCCAAGGTACGGCGCGGCGGGCCCGACCGCCAAGAGCGGCTTACCGGAGCATCACCATCGCAATTTCGGGGGTGAGCTGAATCCGGCCCTTGGCGAGCGCGCGGGTGCGCCGGTCCACCCAGCTGGTGACCACCAGCCCGGCGATCTCCGACTCGACCCGCCAGCAGCCGGCCACCTCGCCGCTGCGCAGCGTCACGTCTTCCTCGCCGGCCCACCGCGCCGTGAGCTCGAAGGTGGTGTCCACCGCCGGGATGAAGGCCTCTGCCCGCACCACGAGCCCCGGCGCCCAGGGCGCCGCGCGGATCAGCAGGTCGAAGAGTCCCATCTCGACCTGGCCGGCCGGCACCGCGCGCCGCAGCGGCTGCCGCGCGCCACTGCTGTCCATGACCCAGCCCACCAGCGAGTCCCCGACCGCCGCCAGGCTGTCCCGCACCCCGCCCTCGACCGCGCGATGATACAGCAGGCGGAGCTCCGGCAGGGTGGTGATCGTGGTGTCGAGGTGCGAACCGGTGGCCCGGTTGACCGTGCGGTACACCCGCCGCAGGGCCGCCGGCTGCCCCGGCTCCCGCACCACCGCCAGCTCGTCCCACAGCGTCCCCACCGGGATCCCCATCCCGCCGCGGTCCAGCAGGATGGCCATCGAGTCGGTCCCGGGCGCGAGCCGGGTGACGTCGATCGCGTCGTCCTGCGCGGCCAGGGCAGGTGCGCAGAGGAGCAGAGCCGCGAGCAGCACCGCGGCAGGGGAGCGGACGGGCATGGACGTCGGGACGGGTGGCAGGCCGGGACGCCAGCCGTTACGAGGCGCCGATGCTGTCGATGGTGACGAGCGGGCCCGCCATGCAGAAGCTGGCGTAGTTGGGCGCGTCGCGGAGGACGGCGTGCACCTTGAGGCCATCGGTGTGGAATCCCGGCGCGAGGTTGATGGGCTCGTAGCGCTTGCCGGGCTCCACCTCCAGCAGCCAGCAGCCGCCCTCGAGCGGGAGGAACCGGACGGTGGCCTCGATGGTGACGATCTGGCCGGGGGGAATCTCCGGGAGCATCGGCGGGTCCGAGGGGCCGTCGCCGCAGGCGGCGAGCAGCAGCAGCGGCAGGCAGGCGAGGGACGGGGTGCGCATGGACGCTCCCGGGCAACGTGAAGGACGGCGTGCACCGTTCGGTACCAAGCTAGCCGCCGTCCCGCGTCCGTCCATGCCCCCGCGGACGCCTGGTGACCGGCGTCACCCCGGCGGTCGCCGGCTCAGCCCGAGTGCTTCAGGTAGAGCAGCTCGTAGCGCGCCTCCGGACTGCCCGCCTGCATCACCGAGACCAGCTCCCACCCGCCCTTGCCCGCCGCCGCGAGATAGTCCCAGCACATCGGGCAGGACTCGAGCATCGCGTCGGTGTCGGCGCCGCCGAGGGGAATGCTGCCGGTCCACTCGCCGTTCACGAAGGTGATGTGGTTCTGCTGCTGCTGACAGACCTGGTAGGAGAAGCGCGCCACGCATGCCGCCGGGGAGGGGGAAGCCGGGATTCTAACGCGCGTGGCGCGGACCGCCACCGGCACTCCTCACGGGAAGGCGGACTTGAACGCGAACCGCGCCCGGAGCCGCCCGTCGCTGGCGGCCCCGTCCCACTGCGCGCCCACCGAGAGCGTGGCCCACAGCCCGCGCGCCACCCGCAGCTCGGACCCGCCCGAGAGCACCACCGCGGCATCGGCGTCGCCGCGCTTGGACAGCTGCAGGTCGAGGTACACCTTCTGGTGATTGGTGCCGCCGTAGAGCCGCGCCACCGCGCTTCCCGCCATCGCGAACTTGCCGCTCGTCGTGTCGCGGTCCGACGCCATCCGGGCGCCCACCACCACCTGCCCCCAGGTGCCGATCCCGCCACCGTAGCTGAGCCATGCGGCGTACTGCCGCGCCTCGAGGTCGTTGCCGGCGGAATCCCCCACGGCCACGACGCCGACCGCCGCGTCGAACACCCGCCGGTTCCAGGCGGTGTCGGCCACCGCCTCGGGCAGCGCGCGGTACTCGGCGGTGAGCCGGTCGAGCTCCGCCCGCTGCTCCGCGGTGTAGACCACCGGCGCGTCCACGCCACCCGCCTCGGCCGCATCCTCTGCCGCGGCGTCGATGGCCGCCGCCTGGGCGATGATCCGCGCCGCGGCGGCGAGGAACGCCGGGTTGGTGCGCAGGTCGGCGCCGTCGATGAAGCTGGTGCGGACCGCCACCGCGAGCGCGGTCTGCGGCCCATCGTCCTCCCGGCGCCGGGTGGCCACCGAGATCCGCAGCCGGTAGAGCGCCGCCGAGCGCTGGTAGCGCGCCAGCGTGAGCCGCCGCCCGAAGAACAGCATCCCGGGCGAGAACTCCACCGCGGCCGCCCGCGGCAGCGAGAGGCCGCCATCACCGGTGAAGCCGGAGAGCGCCACCGCCAGCTCCCGCACGGTGGTGGGGCGCACCAGGTCACCCGCGTCGCCGTCCACCAGCGTGAGCGCGGGGACGTCGGGCACCGCGTAGTCCACCCGGTACGCCTGGGCCAGGCTGTCCACCTGGGCGGGCAGCTGCGCCCGGGCGCCGGCCGGGGCCAGGCACGCGAGCGCCAGCAGCGCGCCCGCCAGCCGCATGCGCGGGGTCGCCATGCTCATGCCCTCCGCAGCCGCGCGCGCAGCTCCACCATCACCGTGGCCTCGTCGGTCTGGTCCACCTCCCGGACCTCGCCGATCACCGCGTCGCCCTGCTTCACGGTCATGAACACCGCGTACTTCCGGTTCCCCTGGATGAGCCACACCCGCGCGCGACACTGGAGCAGGTGCTCGGCGTTGGCGTCCGCCGGCGAGAGCAGCGCGTAGCGGTCCTCCACCTCGTCCACGAAGGACCCGCGCGCCTTGCGGACCACCGTGAGGCCGTCGGGCGTCCACAGGCGCAGGGTGTACGTCCCCATCTGGGCCTCCCCGCAGGTGAGCTCCACGCTGAGCTCCCCCCCGGGGCCGAAACGGATGATCTCCTCCGCCGGGGCGGCGATGCCGGTGCCGGTCATGGCTTCCTCCGGGTCCGGGACGGCGCCTTCGGCTTCCGCACTTCGGCCAGCCGCGCCCGCGCCACCCGCTTCACGAGCGCGGCGGGCACCGGCCGCGCCAGCGGCAGCCGCAGCGTGCCCTTGGAGGTCTCGTACCCCGCGATCGCGGCGCCCAGGGCGCGCTTGACCGGGGCCGTGACGGGATAGAGGCTCACGTGCGCCTTCCAGCCGGCATACCACAGCAGCAGCTTGCCGTCGTGCCGGTACGCCGGGATCCGGTAGCTGAAGGCGTCGGCCCCGCCCGGCGCCGCGGCGCGGATCGCGGCCTGGATGGCCCGGAGCGCCTTGCGTTGCGCGGGCGGCTGGGCCGCGATGTAGTCACGCACGGCGGCCTTCGCGTCCACGTCGGGACGCCTGGTCTTTGACGCAATGGGCATCGGGGCCTCGGGCGGGGAGAGAGTCCGGCGTCGCTGCCTGCCACGGTGGGATGGGCGCGAACGCCTGTCAATGGCGCGGGAACCGGCCCGGCAACGCTTGCCGCGTCGCGGACCGCGCGCGCTGCCTAGGAAGGCGGTTCGACGGGCCGGGAAAAGCTCCCGGTGCCGCGACGCCGGGCGGCGTCGAAGTAATGATTCTGCCCTTCGTCCTCATACTCGCCGAGCAGCGCGAGCCCCTCGGAATGGAGCAGGTCGCGATAGGCCGCGGCGCCGAGGGAGCGCGAGGGCTCGCCGGTGAGCACGTCCACCCACTCGCACACCGGCGCGGGCGCGGTGAAGAGCAGGCGGCCCTCCGGGCCCAGGGCGGACGCCATCCTGCGGATCGCCACCCGCTGCGCCTCCTCCGGCAGCAGGAAGACCAGCCCCCACGCCACGATGCCGTCGAAGGTGCGGCCGAAGAACGACGTGGTCTCGATCGGCTCGCAGGCCACGGGGAGGCGCGGGAAGTTCCCGCGGAAGGCCGCGACCATCGCGGGCGAGGCGTCGAGCGCGAAGACCTGGTGCCCCTCCTCCACCAGCGCGCGGGTGATCGGGAGGCCCGAGCCGCAGGCCACGTCGAGCACCGCGGCGTCGCGCGGCAGGTCGCGCGCCCAGGCCCGCACCTCGGCGACGCCGATCGCCGCGCCGGGCCGGTTGCGGCCCGCGATGAACGCCGCCGCGTGCCGCTCGTAGCCGTGGGTGGGATCGGCGGGCTGGGACACGCCTCAGGCCCCCGGCGCGGACTGCCCGCCCCGTGCCCCGCCCAGCGCGCCGGCGAGCACCCGCCCCGCGTTCGAGGCGGCGAAGAGCCACTCGAACGGCGCGCCCGATCCGACGATGAGCGCCAGGTCGAGGGCCGCGGCGATGCCGCCGACCGCAACCCCGGTGGCGAGCCCCCGCGCGCTGCCCCGCGCCGCCCACCATCCCGCGGCCGCGCAGGCCGCCGCGCCGCCGAGCGGCCCCACCCAGCGCCCCTGGCGCTCGGCGAAGGCCTGGGCCGCCGCCTCATCGCCCGGACCGAACACCGCGACCACCAGCACCAGCAGCACGATCGGGACAATCTCCGCGACCAGTCCCGCGCCTGCGATGCGTCCCCAGCGAAGCGCCATGGGTCTCTCCCCGGCCACGGGCCGGATGAGGGGTCACGGGTGGACTACGGCTCCAGCGAGCCCGCGTACGCCGCCACCGCGATCATCTCCGCGAGGCTCAGTTCCGCCGTCACCATCCGCATCGGCGCCGCCGCCGCGGAGGCGCGCGCGCCCGTCCGGAACGCCAGCAGCTGCCGCAGCAGCGCGCTCGGCGACCGGCCCGCGAGCGGCGGGGCCGGTGCCATCCCCCGCAGCGCGGGGCCGTGGCAGGTGGTGCAGGCACTCATGGGGCCGGCGGCCCCGCTCCGCGCGATCGCGGCTCCCCGCGCCAGGCTCCCCGGCGGCACGTAGGTCACGTAGCCCACCGTCGGGTCGCGCAGCTCGTGCCGCTCCATGTCGTCCGGCATCTCGATCAGCCGCTCACCCAGCGGCTCGGTGCCCGGGCCCGCCCGGTAGAGGCCGACCACCGCAATCGGGCTGGGGATGGTCTCCGCCTCCACCACCCGGTTGCGGGGCGCGAGCGGCAGCGCGGCAAAGTACGCCGCGGCCTCCGCCAGCTCCTCGTCACTCACCGCGTCGGCCGTCACCGTCATGAGCATCGCGGGGCGGTACGGCACGGGCGCCGCGGTCTGCCGGGCGCGGCTCTGCATCTCGTGCACCTGCGCCACGATGTACGCCGCCGGCAGCCCCGAGAGGCTGGCATTCTCCGGCCGGCCCCGCCCATCGGGAAGATGACAGAAGCCGCAGGCCATCACCGCGGGGCGCCGGCCCTGCGACACCACGCGGGGCATCGGCGGGTGACTGTCGGGGAACCAGTCGGGAGGATCGAACACGTCGAGCACCCGCGAACGCGGGTGGCTGATTGCGCTGCCCGGCACCGTGAAGAGTGCCGCCGGGTCGGGCCGCACCGGGGCCGCGGCCGGCACCATCGGGAAGGCCCAGGCGGGGACTTCGAAGGCCGGCGCTGCCTGCGCCGCGAGTGCCCGCGACAGGCACGCCGCCAGCACGACCGGGAGCCATCGCCCTGGCATCATGCGGGGCGCGCTTCCGGCGTGGCCGGCCAGCGGATGAGCGCCACGCCGAGCACGATCATCCACAGCGGCAGCAGGTAGTTGTTCAGCTCCGCGACGGGCGCCACGCTCGTGGTCACGTTGCGGAACATCCCCGTGAAGCCGGCGAGCGCCGTCACCACGCCGAGCCAGCCGAGCCAGCGGCTGTGCCCGGCCGCGAGCCAGGCCAGCGCGGTGAGGAGGAAGAAGGCGTTGACCGAGAGCTCGCCCAGGAACTCGCCCAGGTAGTTGCCGAGGTAGGTGTTGTAGCCGTCGAAGGTGGCCGCCAGCAGCGGGCGCTGCGCCGCGTCGGCGGTCGCGTACAGCTCGGCCAGCCGCCACTGCAGCGAGGGCCAGCGCATCAGGCCGAGCATCATGCTGAGGGCGCCGAGGCCGGCGCACTGCAGGGCGAGCAGCATCCCGCCGGGGTGCGTCTCGCGGAGCGCGCGGCAGGCGCCGACGCCCGCCGGCAGCCAGAGCAGCGGCAGGAAGGCGTACAGCGCCCACACGGCGCGGCCCGCCGCGCCGGTGGCCAGGAGCCGCGGCAGCACGGTGTCGGCGGGGCCGTCGAGGATGGCGGGATAATCGAAGCTTGCGGCGAGGTAGCTGAACACCGCGAGGAAGGCCACGGCGCCGAGCACCAGGGCCCAGCCGCCGGCGTGGATGCTGTTCCGGGGCATCAGGCGCCGGTCCCCGCGTCGGTCCGGGTGGTGAGCAGGTAGGCCGCGAACAGCAGCACCAGCACCGCGTCCACGATCACCGCGATGCCCGCGCCGAAGTGCAGGTACGGCCGCCCGATGGACAGCAGCAGCCCGATGAACACCGCCTTGCTGCCGGCGGCCAGCAGCAGTGCGGCCCGGCGCACCGCGGGCCGGAAGGCGCCGTAGAGCAGCAGCAGCCCGACGAACCCGATCAGGGCGCCCCAGTTGCGGACCACGATCTCCGCCACGGGGCCCTCGAGCGTCTCGCCGAAGTTGGAGCGCAGGGCGCCCTGGGGGTCGACCGCGGCCTGGAACATCGTGGCGGTGAGCAGCCCCGCCACGACCATGATCCACTTGATACTGGCCTCGAGCCAGCGCATCGGCGGCATCCTTGAGGGAGGAGACCCATCCGGGCCACGCGGCGCGAGGGGCGCCGCCGGCCGGCCCCGTGAGGCGGGACCGCCGGGGAAGATACGCCGATCCGTCAGATCCGCGACCGGAGCACCCGGCCGCAGGGCAGCATCCCCGCCCGCTCCAGCGCGCCCCGGGAGGCGGCGTTGCCGGCGTCGCAGCGCGCGGCCGGCACGCGGCCCCCCTCGCGGCAGATCCGCTTGAGCTCCTGCACCAGCCAGCTGGCGTAGCCACGGCCGCGGAAGCCGGGATCGACTTCCATGTAGAGGTCGCCGTAGGGCGGGTTGTAGTGATAGAAGAGGCCGCCGGTGGCCACGATCCGGCCCTCGCGCTCGAGCCCCCACTCCCCCACCGGTTCGGTGGTGTGCGGGAAGGCCGCGGCCCGGTCGGCCTCCGTCAGGCGGCGGAGCGTCACCCCGGGCGCGGGCAGCCGCGTGGTGTGCTGGTCGGAGAAGAGGATCGTCGGCGCGGTCCACGCCTGCCCGGTGTCGTACACCCGCGGGTGGAGGAACGGGTCGTTGGTCTGCGCCTCGATCCACGCCGGCCGGCTCGCGGCCAGGAGCGCCGCGAACAGCCGCCGCCCCTCGACCCGCGCCGCCGGGACCAGGTAGAACTCCATCAGGGTGTCGTGCGGCTCGCCGCGACTGCCGCCGGTGGTGCCGTAGCCCGCCACGGCCCCGTCGAGGTGCAGCAGCCATGGCGTGGTGAAGCCGCGCGCGTGCCAGGCATCCTTGATGATCTGGCAGGCGAGCTCGCGGCGGTACGCCTCCCGGAGTGGCCGGAGGGCGTCGGGCGACGCGGGCGTGACGACGATGTCGGGTGCGCGCATGGGGTCCCCGCGGTCCGGAGGTTCAGGATGCCGGCGGGGCACCGAGCGGATACTCCGCCAGCACCCGCCAGGGGGCACCCGGGTCCTGCGCGATCAGCCGCGCCACGCCGAAGGTGATGCTGAGCCCATCGGGCAGGGCCTGCGCGATGGCGAGCGTGTCGCCGGGCACCCTCGGGTTCCGTGGGTGCGCCAGCGTCAGATGTGGCTCGGCCCGGCGGATGGCACTGCCACCGAGCAGCCGCTCCCGGAGCGCGCGGTACGCCGGCTCCCCCGCCGTGCACGGGAGCAGGATCCCGTGTCCGTGGAACGCCTCGGGCCGCCCGAACACCAGCTCGAGGGGCGAGATCCCCGGCGCGGCGCTCCGCGCGGCGAGCACCTCCGGCGCCAGGCCGTCGAGTTCATCCTCGCGGCAGAGCGTGACGTGCGCCGGGATGAGCCGTGCCTGCACCGGGTCCACCTGACGCCGCACCGCCTCGAGCACGGCCGCCGCCGCGGGCGGCACGAACAGGCTCAGTTGCACCCGGGTCGGCGGTCGTGGGGCGGCGGCGGACATGGCCCCGGCAAGGTACCCCGCGCGCCTTCGCGGACAAGTCCGCGTCAGGCGGGGAAGGGAAACCGGCCGCGCCATCCCGCCGTCGGGGGCGGGCGTTGGCGACATCCGCGCCGCGCCCTACCTTCCACAGAGTTGCGTCCCCAGACCCGAGACCGGGAATCCGCCACTGAACCGCATCGCCCCGATCCACGCGACCGCCGAGTGCGCCGTCCGCTGGTTCGACCATCCGCCGGGGGAGCCCCACCACGACCCCGACCGCGAGGTGGCCGCGGACTGGAGCATCGCGTTCGTGCGCGCCGGGTCCTTCGAGGTGACGGTGGACGGGGCGCGGGAGCGGCTGGTGGCGGGGAGCGTGTTCCTCACGCGGCCGGGCCTGGCCTTCCGCTGCCGGCACGACGGTCCCTGTCCTGACGATGTCTGCCTGGCGGTCGGCTTCGCGCCGGGGGCGGTGGCGGGATGGGAGGACGCCTGGACCCGCGCCGGCTGGGCCGCGCGCCGGGTGCCCACGCCGCGGCTGGCCTACGTGCAGCGGCGCCTGGCCGGCGCCGCCCGGGCGGGCGACGCCTTCGAGGTCGAGCGCTGGGCACTGGCCGGCGTCGGCGCGCTGGCCGCGGATGCGGCGTGGAGCGGACGGCGCGGCCCCTACACCCCGCGCCGGTCCGACCTCGAGGCCGTGACCGCCGCCTGCCGCGCCATCGAGGCCGATCCCGCCGCGCGCCGGAGCATCGCCGACCGCGCCCGCGCGGTGGGGTGCACCGGCCCGGGACTCACCCACGCCTTCCGGCGCTACCTCGGGCTCTCTCCCCACCAGTACGTGGTGCGCTGGCGGCTCGCGGATGCCGCCGCGCGGCTCGACGCGGGTGCCACCGTCAGCGACAGCTGCTGGCGTTCGGGATTCGAGAACCTGAGCCACTTCTGCCGCAGCTTCCGGCGCGCCTTCGGCACGCCGGCATCGCGGTGGCGCCGCCTGCCCCTCCCCGAACGGCGACGGATTGTGCAAGCGCTGCTCCACGGCCGGCCCTAGCTTCTCCGCTCCCTCAACGGAGGCTTCGATGAAGGTCCCGGGAGTCCTGCTCGCCCTCGCCACCGCCGTCACCCCGCTCGCCGCCCAGGCGGCGCCGCGCGTGACGACTTCCCTGCCCGCCGCCGAGCTCACCGCGCTCGAGGCCCTTCGCCATGACGTCTGGGTGCACTGGTTCGCCGGGGACACCGCCGCGCTCCGCCGGGTGCTCGGCCCCGAGCTGGTGGCCATCAGCCCCGATGGCCCGCACTGGCAGGGGCTGGAGGAGACCCTGGCCGCGTCGGCCGGTTTCGCGGGCCGCGGCGGACGGCTGCTCAGCATCCGCTTCGATTCCACCATGGTGCACCGGGTGGGCGACGTGGTGGTGATGTTCTCCCACTACGCGCTGGAGCTGGCCCAGGACAGCAGCCGCTTCGGCCAGGCGGGCCGCGCCACGGAGGTGTTCGTGCGGCACGGCGGGCGGTGGGTGCACACGTCGTGGCAGCTGGACGCGGTGGGGGAGGCTCGGTAGCGGGTCCGTCGGCGGGATAGGGGCGCGCCCTTCACCCGGGTTCACCCCCGCCGACTGTCCGCGCCCACGGACACTCGGCGCCCGAAATGTCTCCGATTCCGGACACTCGCCCCCCACCCTCCGTGCGCGGCAGCGGCGGCCGGACCCGGTGTCGAGGGGACCACATCCCACCCGAACCCCGGCTGGCGGGCTCGCGCCCCTCGCTGGCGCGGGCGTCGCCGGGGCTGGCGCCCCCGCCGGCGGCTCCGGCGGTCCTCGAGATGGCTGCCGCACTCCCGAAGATGCATACGCGAGCGCAGCAGGCGCCTGCATGAGCCCCGCAACCGGGCTGGCACCGGCGCCACCCGCGTCAATTCCAGCAAATCCCGTCCTGGGACCCAGTTACGACGCGTGCGCGGCGCCCGAAGCCGCGCTGGCGCACTCCCACGCCGTGCCCGCGGCGACGCGAGACGACCTGGCGGCCGCGACCGACGGATGCGTGGCGGCGCGAACCGGCCGCGCGCCCGCTTCACCCCCACCCGTATGCACTCGAGCCTGCCGCGTATGCAGTGAAGCCCGCGTCCCGGCCGCCGAACCTGGGCGAGTTGGTCGCGGAGGCTGGGGCGCGGGGATTCCAGGCGCCCGCGTGCGCCCTGCACCGCCTGACACACTCCCCGGTCCTCATCGCGGCGCTGGCACACCTCTCGCATCTCGGCCACCCCATGCCGGACCCTGCGTGGGGCATGGGTCGCGGCGGCACCACCCTGGCTCCCCCATGCGCCAGGGCATCCACCGGAGGTCAGACGAACCCTGCAGCAGGAGTGTGTCTATGAACGTCAGTCAGCGGGTGCGCCTCGAGAGCGCCGACAGCATCCTCACCTGGATGCGCCAGAACCCCAGTACCGACCCGGTCATCCAGGCCCGGGGGAAGACCCTCGCCGAGCTCGCGGCCAATGCCGACGCCCGGCTCATGGAACACCGCGACGGCACCCTCGCGGTCAAGGCCGCGGTCGCGGGCAAGAACGAGATGCGCCGCGCCATCCATCATCGCCTGGCGGTCGTGGCGGGGTACGCCAACGCCGCCGCCGTGGTGAACCCCGGCGTGGACATCCGCCTGGAGCGGCCGAACACCAACGACAACCAGAAGGCCTTCCTGGCCAGTGCCCGCCAGATGCTGCAGGCGGCCACGGAGCGGCAGGGCCTGCTCTCGGCGGAGGGCATGACCGAGGGGTACCTCGAGGGGATCGAGACCCTGCTCGCGCAGTACGAGCAGCTGGTGGGCGACACGTTCAACGGGCGCACCGTGCACGTGGGCGCCAGCGCCGACCTCGACGCCACCATCCGCGCCATCGCCCAGGTGATCGACCACCTCGACGTCCTCATGCGCGACCGGCTGCGCGACGACGCCGACCTGCTCGCCGAGTGGAAGTCGGTGCGGAACGTCCACTGGCGCCACCCGCGCCGGGACGAGCCCGCGACCCCGGAAGGCGGCCGGGCCAGCACGGCGGCGTGAGGGGTAGGGCGGTAAGGCGGTAAGGCGGTAGGGCGGTAAGACGGTAGGGCCCGAGGGAGAGGGCGGTTGGGCGCAGCAGGACGCGTCCGGCCGCCCGTTCCCATGCCCGGGAATGAAATCCGTACACTCGCCGGCCTGCCTGACGATGCACTGACGCCCCCTTCCTAGATATGGGCCCTGGATCGCCCGTCCCACTCCGGAGTGGCCATGTCGAGGATGCCGCGTCTCCTGGTCCTGCTCGTGCCCGCCCTGCTCTCCGCCTGCGGCGCGGGCTCCCGCTCCAGCGCCGATCCGACCACCCAGGTGCTCATCAGCGGCCCCATCCTCGGCCCCGACGGCACCTCCTTCTGCACGACGCTTCCCGGCGCCCGGATCCGGGTCGAGGCCGTGGACTCCACGGGCCAGGCGGTCCAGTCGAGCGAAAGCCGCTGCCCGACCGACAACTTCTTCCTGGTGGTGCCCTCGGGCAGGTACACCCTGCGCCTGGCCGGCCTGCCGGACAGCGTGTCGACTGCCCAACAGGACGCGGCCCAGGTGGATGCGCAGCGTGACGTGGAGCTGCCGGTGCAGCTGGGGGTGAGGGAGTAGCGGGCGGGGAAGCGGGAAACGGGAAGCGGGACACGGGAAGCGGGAAGCGGGAAGCGGGAACGGGGGAACGGGAAAGGGAAAGCGGGAGGATGCCCCGTCACACGTGCCGCCGAGTCGCCGAGCCGCCGAGTCGCCGGGCCGCCGAGTCGCCGAGCCGCCGAGTCGCCGAGCCGCCGAGCCGCCGAGTGCCGGAAACTCCCTCCCGCGCCGTCCCGTACCGCTCACGGGTCGGCCCTCCGCCGCCCCTCCCCGTCCCCTCGAGGCTTCCATGTCCCTACGCCCCGCGCTCCTCGCCGCCGGACTCGGCCTGCTGCTGCTCCCCCACCGCGGCGCCGCCCAGGCCGTCCCCGACACCGCCGGTGTCCGCCTCGCCGTCCTCGACTACGTCGAGGGATTCTACGAGGGCGACTCCACCCGCTTCCTCCGTAGCGTCCGTCCCGAGGTGGACAAGTTCGGCTTCTGGCACGACAAGGACGGCAGCTACAAGGGTGGCCCGTTCACCTGGGAGCAGTTCTTCGGCTTTGCCCGCAACGTCCGCGCGGGCAAGATCAAGACGCCGCCCAACGCCCCCAAGGACGTGACCATCCTCGACGTGCAGGACCAGACCGCCGCCGCCAAGGTGCGGGCCTGGTGGGGCACCGACTATTTCCTGCTGGGGCGGTACGAGGGCCGGTGGATGATCCGGCACGTGCTGTGGCAGGAGCCGGCGGCGAAGTAGTACGGGGAAGGGGCAAGGGGGCGGCCGAGCCGCCGAGCCGTCGAGCCGTCGAGCCGCCGCCCTTACCGCCTCTCCCGCCCCCGTTTAACCTTCCCCTTCCCCAGCTCAGGACTTCGGCCCCGTTGTCCGACGCCCTCTCGCGGCGCGATTTCCTCGGTACCGCCAGCGCCGCCCTCGCCGGCGGCACCCTCATCACCCCGGGCCCGGCGCCGCTCACCGGCGGCCCCGCCCTCCATCTCCGCGGCCCCGGCAAGCTGATGGCCGTGGGGTCGAGCAACGCCCTTCGCGGCATCACCCTGGCTACCGGCCTCGTGGCCGGCGGGGCGGACACCCTCGACGCCATCGTGGAGGGGGTGAAGATCACCGAGCTCGACCCGGACGATGACAGCGTCGGGTACGGCGGCCTCCCCAACGAGGAGGGGGTGGTGCAGCTCGACGCCTCCTGCATGCACGGCCCGAGCAAGCGGGCCGGCGCGGTGGCCGCCCTGGAGGGGATCAAGACGCCGAGCGAGGTGGCGCGGCTGGTGCTCAAGTACACCGACCACATCCTGCTGGTGGGCGAGGGCGCCAAGCGCTTCGCGCTGAGCTACGGCTTCAAGGAGGAGGACCTCCTCACCACGCGCTCGCGCGAGAAGTGGCTGCGCTGGCGCGCCAACCGTGGGGCCGAGGACGACTGGGTGGACGTGCCGCTGAGCGAGCCGCCCATGGCGCGGGTCACCGGCACCTGCAACCTGAACCTGGTCAACGCCCAGGGCGACGTCTCCTCGGTGACGACGACCAGCGGCCTGGCCTGGAAGATCCCGGGCCGCGCCGGCGACTCCCCGATCGTGGGCGCCGGGCAGTACACCGACAACGAGATCGGCGCCGCCGGCTCCACCGGCCTCGGCGAGGCCAACATCATGGCCTGCGGCGGGTTCCTCACGGTGGAGCACATGCGGCAGGGGAAGAAGCCCACCGACGCCGCGCTCGAGACCCTCAAGCGGGTGATCGCGCTGGCGCCGGCGCGCTGGCTCCATCCGAACGGCCGGCCGAAATTCCAGCTCAATTTCTACGCGCTCAACAAGCGCGGCGTCGCGGGCGCGGCGTCCATCTATCCCAGCAAGTATGCCACCTTCGACGGCACCGCGGCCGTGGAGCTGGATACGGCGTTCCTCTTCGACAAGGCGACGTGATGCGGCGATTCCACGAATGGGCGGTTGGGCGGTTGGGCGGTTGGTTGACCGCCCTTGTCCTGGCGCTGGGCCTGTGCCTCACCGCTGGCGCGCCGCTCGCGGCGCAGGGCAGCGATGAATGGAAGGGCCCGTCGGGCCCGTGGAAGGACAGCTTCTATCCCTTCTTCCCCTCCCTCGGCAACAACTTCCCGCTCATCGCCCTGCACTTCGAGGAGCGGCGGCCGGGCGACTATTTCGCCCGCACCCCCTACGCCGGGCTGCTCACGATCGACGCCGGCCTGGGCTTCACCGGCGCCCGGATGCTGGTGGGGCGGCTGCATGCGCCGCTGCTCAGGAAGGACTGGCGCCTGGCCGTCACCGCCGGCGCCACCCGCGAGTCACGGCTGGGCTGGTACGGCCTCGGCAACGGTGCCGCGTTCGACGAGTCGCTGGTGACCGACAAGCAGCCGCACTGGTACCGCGCCAGCCGTTCCCGCTACTTCGGCGGGGTGGACGTGTCGCGCCACCTGACGGGGCCGGTGTACCTGTCGCTGAGCGGCGCGGTGGACCGCAGCAACTTCAGCGACCTGAGCAAGCCGTCGCTGTGGCGCACCCAGTTCGGGACCGACGACGTGACCGACACCGACGTCAGCGGCCGGGTGACGCTCGTCGTCGACACTCGCGACAACGAGTTCAACACCGCCCGCGGCATCTACGCCCAGGGCTCGGTCGGCACCGGCTCGGGTGGCGACGGCTACACCCGCGTCACCGGCGACGTGCGCGGGTACCTGACGGTGCGGGAAGGGACCGTGGTGGCGGCGCGGGTGGCGGGCTCCAACGTGAGCGCCGACGCGCCGCTCAACGCCCGGCTCGACGTGCCCACCTGGGAAGGCACCACCGCGGTCTACGGCGGCGCCTACTCCAATCGCGGCCTGGCCTACCAGCGGCTGGTCGGCCGCGGCGTGCTGCTGGGCAGCGCCGAGGTGCGCCACGACCTGCTCAACCTGGGCGACCTCGGGGCCTTCACGCTGATCGGCTTCGTGGACGCGGGGCGGGTGTTCGAGGGGCGGGACTTCGCGCTCACCACCGAGGGACTGCAGGTGGGCGGCGGCGGCGGGCTGGCCATCCGGCTCATGCGCTTCACCATCTGGACCTTCAACTTCGCCACCGGCCCCGACGGCTTCCAGTTCACGGCCGGGAGCGGGTGGGCGTTCTAACAGACGGGAAGAGGGAAAAGGGAAGCGGGAAACGGGACGGACGCTCTTCCCGCTTCCCGCTTCCCGGCGGTCTACCCCCTCACCAGCGGCTCCAGTTCCCGCAGCATCGTCTCCCCGCGGTCCTTGGCGTACCAGCCCCGCTTCCCCTTCACGAACTCTTCCTTTGGCATGGCGGGCGGCTTGTGGCCCCGGACCCACTCCTCGAGCGGCACGGGGTACGGGCCCCAGTGGCCCAGCTCCTGGAGTTCGGCGTCGAGCACGATGATCACGGGGATGGACCGGGTGCCCAGGGTCAGGTAGCGGTTCATCAGCTCGGGATGCGCGTCGCGGCGGATCACCCGGAGCGTGAGCCCCGGCGCCGCCTCGGCCCAGCGCGCCAGCACCGGCAGCGCGCTCGAGGTGTCAACGCACCAGTCCTCGGCGATGGCCAGGAGGTTCCGCGGCGCGGGAAGCGGCCCCGTGGCCCACGCCGGCGCGCGCGCGGTGCGGTAGAGCCCATCCCACAGCGCCCGATGTTCCGGCGCCGCCGCCTGCACGAACTCGGCGAAGGGCACCGCGAGGGCCCAGTAATCCGACATCCGCATCCCCGACCCTCGTGGCATGCTTTCGGTGTGGTCTTGCGTCTGCATGTCCGGCTCCCGTGGCGGTCATCCCCTGCCGGGCGGAAAGGTAGCAGGCCCGGATGAAGTTCCCGTGAACGGCGGCTGCAGGCGGCCGCCCTTAGATTGGGACCCATGGACCGCCAGCCCGGACCCCGCACCGGCGCCGCCACCCGGGCCCGCCTTCTCGAGGCGGGATTCGCGCTGTTCACCACCACCGGATACCTGCGCACCACGACGCCCGCGCTCGCCGCCCACGCCGGGATCGCCGAGGGCACGATCTACCGGCACTTCCGGAGCAAGGAGGCGCTGCTCACCGAGTGCCACCGTCAGACGGTGACCTGGGCCCTCGAGGCGCTCAAGGGCACCGAGGGCGAGCGCGGCGCGCGGACCCCGGAGCGGCTCACCGCCTTCGCGGGCGAGCTGGTGGCCCGCGCCACCGAGCATCCCGCCACCATCCGCGTGCTCTTCGCGGAAGACCACGAGCCGTTCCTCGACGACCCGACGCGCGCGCTGCGCCGCGCCTTCGGCGACGCGCTGGTGCAGGTGATGGCCATGGGCAAGTCGGATGGGCTGGTGCGGTCGGGGCCGGCGGAGGTGTGGGCCGCGGTGTGGCTCGCGGTGATCGAGCTGGGCGTGGGGCGGGTGGCCGCGGGCGACTGGGCGCCCGACAGCGGCAACCTGGCCCTCACCATCAATGCGGCGTGGGACGCTATTGCGGCCCCGGAAAGACCGTCAGCGCCTCCGGGGTGACGGGCCGGGTCCAGTGGATCACGCGGACCTTGCCCCCCGCGAGCGGCCGGACCACCCAGTCGGCCCCGTCACGATACGCCACCGAATCGCCGGCCCACCGCGCGGGCGCCTGGCCGGTGGCTGCCAGCGGCACCAGCGAGTCGCTCGGCAGGCGAATACAGAGGGCGTTGCTCGGCGGCTCGACGGCTTGGCGGCTCGGCGGCTCGGCGGCTCGGGGGCTCGGCACGGCGCCCGAGTCCGGGCAGGTAGTCACCACGCCGAAGACCGGATCTCCCACCCGCACCGCGAAGGCGGAATCGCCCGCCGGCGCCTCCTGCCAGCTCCCCGTGGCCGGCGGCGCCGCGACCGACCGGATGCCGGCGGGCGTCCGGGCGTAGAGGGTGGCGCCGTCGGGGCTCCAGGCGAGCGCGGTCGGGGTGCCGCCGAGCTCTCCCGCGATCCGCCGCTCCTTGCCGTTGAGCAGGTTCATCACCGCCACGTGCACGCCCGTGGTGTCGCCGGGACGGCGGCTCCGGGTGAAGGCGAGCATCGCCCCGTCAGGCGCGAGCGCGGGGAGCCGCTCGTCCACCCGCGAGAAGGTGACCTGGTGGACGGTGCCGCCCTCCGCCGGCGAGGCGAAGAGGTCGCCGAGCCCGTCCTCGCCCGGGGCGCTGAAGACGACGTACGCCTCCTCGCCCACCTTGATCTTGTTGGAGAGCGGGGAGAGCGTGCCGCGGCAGGCGGCGGCCAGGAGCAGCGCCCCCGCGAGCGCCGCGCGCCGCCTCACCGCCCCTCCTGCACCGTGGCCGAGAGCAGCCACCACCCCTCCGGGTCCACCGTCACCGCCTTCGGCGCGGCGCGCACGTCGTCGATGGTGACCGTCGTCTCCGCTCCCGCCACGTCCACCGCCACGTCCCGGCCGTCCACCCGGAGCACCAGCCCCGGCAGGCGGAAGGTGCCCCAGGCGGCCGGCTGCACCTGGCGCACGGTCACGGTCAGGCGGCGGCCGGCGTGCCGCCAGCGGAGTTCGAGCTTCGGGTAACCGGGCTGCAGCAGCGCCTGCTGGAAGTACCACTCGAGGTCCCGGCCGGCGGCCTTCCCCATGACGCGGGCGAAGTCGCTGGAGAGCGCGGAGCCGTCGCGGTAGGTGGCGTACCAGTCGCGGATGCCGGCCTGGAAGGCGGCATCGCCGATGAGGCCGCGCAGCGTGTGCAGCACCCACGAGCCCTTGGGGTAGTTGTTGCTGTTGAGCAGCCCCATGAGGTCGGTGGCGGCGGTGTCGAGGATCGGCCGCTCGGTGGCGGGCGAGCCGAACACCGATCGCGCCTGGCGCTGCATCTCGGCCCGGAAGGCGCTGTCGCCATCGGCCGCCCGGCGCCACAGCGCCGCGAAGTAGGTGGCGAATCCCTCGGAGAGCCAGAGGTGGTGCCAGTCGTCCTCGGTCACCGCGTCGCCGAACCACTGGTGCGCGGTCTCGTGCGCCACGGTCTGCTCGCCCAGGCGGTGGTCCTGGTAGGCCTTCCAGTCGTAGAAGATCGCCGTGGGGTTCTCGGCCCCGCCGAAGATCGTGGTGGACTGCACGTGGGCCAGGCGGTCATAGGGGAAGGGCCCGATGTACCCGGAGAAGAAGTCCAGCATGTGGCCGGCGCGGCGGAACGGCCCGGCGGCGGCCCAGGCGGAGTCTTCCGCGAAGGTCACCACGGAGAGCGGCACGCACCGCACGGCGCAGGCGGCCTCGGGAAGCGTGGCGGTGACCAGCGGTCCGGCGCCGAGCACCATGCCATAGGGCGGGATCGGCTGGCGCTGGCGGAAGTGCCACATGGTGCGACCCCGGGGCAGCGTATCCACCTTCCCCGGCACCCCGTTGGCGATCACCCGCACTCCCGGCGGCGCCTCGACGTGGAAATCCACCGTGGCCTTGTCACCCGGCTGGTCCTCGAGCGGCAGCCAGCGGTGGGCGCGGTCGGGCCAGTTGTCGGCGAACCAGGTGCGGCCCCGGGCGGAATCATCGGTGATGATGAGGCCGTCGCGCACCGGGCCGTGGTAGCGGATCGTGGTGTGGAGGGTGTCGCCCGCGGCCTTCTTGTGCGGGATGTAGACCCCGCCCCCCGGGTTGATCGCGAAGGTGATCCGCGCCATCCGGCTCTCGCCCTCGCCGTCGGTCAGCACCCGGACCACCCGGAAGGCGCTGTCCAGCTGCACCTCGACCGGCGCGGCGGAGGCAAGGCGCCAGGTGGTGGTGACCACGCCGACGATGTGCCGCCCGGTGTCGCCCAGGACGACGGTGATGTCGTGGTGCAGCGCGTCGTGGCGCGGCGGAATCGTGTCGGCCCGCGCGGCGAGCGGCGCCTGCAGGGCCAGGAGGAGCGTCAGCATGGGGGGAATGTAGGGGGTTGGGCGGCTCGGCGGCTCGGCGGCTCGGCGGCTCGGCGGCTCGGCGGCTCGGCGGTTGGACGGTTGGGCGGTTGGGCGGTTGGGCGGTTGGGCGGTTCGACGGTTGGGTGGTTGGGCGGGCTGTTCCGCTTCCCGCTTCCCGTTTCCCGTTTCCCGTTTCCCTTTCTCCCAGCCCCTAGACCTCCACGTCCACCGCCAGCCGTGCGTCACGGACGGGCGCCAGGAACTGGGCCACCACCTGCTGGTGCACCGGGTGCAGGGTATACCGCTCCACCGCGTCCATGTCGTCGAGCAGCACGATGAGCACCCACGGGTACTCGCCGGCGCTCGGCGCGAGGTTCGGTCCCCAGCGCACCTCACGCACCTCGGGGATCTGCCCCTGCATCCCGCGCAGCGCCGCGCCCGCGGCCTCGATGGCGGCGTCGGGCGTGCCGGGCTTGAAGCGGAAGCAGACGATGTGGTGGATCATGGAGTCCGGGGATGGGAGAAACGGGAAAAGGGAAACGGGAAACGGGAAACGGGAAGACGGAAGCGGAACCGCCTAACCGCCCAACCGCCTTATCGCCTTATCGCCTTACCGCAACGCTTCCTTATAGAACCCGAGCACATCCGCCCAGGCCGTATCCACCGCCGGCGTGTCGCTGCCCTTGCGGCCGGGCTTGAGGAAGCCGTGGCCGGTGCCGGGGTAGATCTTGTACTGCAGGCGCACCCTGGCCGCGGCGAGCTGGCGTTCCACGTCGGGGAGGGCGGCGTTGATCCGGGCGTCTTCCTCGCCGTAGACGCCGAGCAGCCGGGCGCGGATGTTCGGCATGAGGGAGGAGTCGGGGGCGCTGCCGTAGCAGATGACCGCGGCCTTGAGCTTCGGGTTGTGGGTGGCGTAGCGGAAGCTCCGCGCGCCGCCCCAGCAGAAGCCGATGGTGCCGACGTCGTCCTTGCGGACCGCGGGCAGGGTGTTGAGGTAGGCGTACGCGGCGTCGAGGTCCTGGTTCACCGCCTCGGGATCGAGCAGCGCGGTGAGCTTCCGGCCGCTGTCGGGAGAGGCGGGCGTCACGCCGAACCTGGGGGAGAGCAGGTCGGGCACGATGGCCACGTAGCCGGCGCCGGCGAGGCGGTCGGCCACGGTGGGCTCCCAGTCGGTGAGGCCGAAGATCTCGTGGATGACGATCACGGCCGGCGCCTTGTCCCGGCGCTCGGGGTAGGCCACGTAGGCGCGGAGCGAGTCGCCGGAGGCGCTGGCGATCTTCACCCATTCGCCGTGGGTGGTGACCTGCCGGATTGGTGGCCCGGCGGCCCGGCGGCTGGCGTTGAACGCAACGGCCCCGCCGGCGCCGAGGGCGATGCCGAGGGCGGCGATGAGGATGGTGGAAACGGCTCCGCGACGCATCAGGATCTCCCTGGAGGGGTCACCACGGAGGCACGGAGCACCTCCGTGACTCCGTGGTCGGCTTCCGAACCTACTTTCGGAAGAGTTTCGCGAACACCCCGCTGTCCTCGGCGCCTTCCAGGGCCTCCGCGAACTGCCCCATGGTGGTGAAGCGGTCGGCGGGGTCGAGGGCCATGGCCTTGTTGAGCACCTGCTCCAGGCGGGCGGGGAGGTCGGGCTTCACCTCGC
Source organism: Gemmatimonadales bacterium (assembly GCA_044221045.1). GTDB lineage: Bacteria > Gemmatimonadota > Gemmatimonadetes > Gemmatimonadales > GWC2-71-9 > JADJOM01. The sequence continues at coordinate 5,363 of JBGAPX010000035.1, read as the reverse complement.
GCAGCATCTTGGGCTTGCCGCGCAGGCGGGCGATCATCATCTCCTGCGCGTTGCGGCCCTGGAAGGGGAGCTGGCCGGTGAACATCTCGAACGCCACGATGGCGAGGGCGTAGATGTCGCTGCGGGCGTCGAGCGGCTTGCCGCGGATCTGCTCCGGGCTCATGAACTCCGGGGTGCCGAGCACGATGCCGGTGGCGGTGAGCTTGGCCACCTCGGGCTCCTGCCGGCGTTCCTTGGCCAGGCCGAAGTCCATGACCACCGCCCGGACGCCGCCCGGTCCCTGGTCGTCGGGGACCAGCATGACGTTCTCGGGCTTGAGGTCGCGGTGGATGATCTGGAGGTCGTGGGCGTGCTGCAGGCCGCGGGTCATCTGCACCAGCAGCGGCACCCCGAGGTCGAGCGGGAGGGCGCCCTGGCGCACCTCGCGGTCGGAGAGCAGCTCGCCGGCGAGGTAGGGCATCACCAGGTAGATGAGCCCGTCCTCGGTCTCACCGAGGCGGAAGATGCGGCAGACGTTGGGGTGGTCGAGGCGCATGGCGAGGCCGGCCTCGCGCCGGAGCCGTTCCACCGAGCTCTTGTCTTCCTTGAGCTTGGGGGTGAGGACCTTGATCGCCACGGTCTCGGCGTTGGAGAGGTCCTTGGCGAGGTAGACGTAGGACATGCCGCCCTCGCCCAGCCGCTTGCCCACCTCGTAGCGCTCGTCGAGCAGGGTGTTGCTGAGGGTGCTTGCCCGGTCCATGCCCGGACCACGCTTGGCGGCCTGGCGCACCATGGTGCGCAGCCCGGCGCTGGTCTCGGAGGGGGGCTTGCCGCCGGCGACCTCGACCAGCGGGCTGCCGTCCTGGGGACAGAAGCGCGCGGGGTCGGCGTACATCCGGTTGCAGCGGGGACAGCGTCGGCTGCTCAATCGCGGTACCGGTTGCGGCCGTCCTGCTTGGCCTTGTAGAGGTTCTGGTCGGCGAGCTTGAGCAGGGACTCGGAGTCCTGCACCCGGTCGTCCGGGTAGCAGGCGATCCCCACGCTCACCGTCACGTGGATCGGCTGCCCCCCTTCCCCGAAGGGATGGGAGGCGACCTTGCGGATGATGCGCTCGGCGAAGATGCGGGCGCCGCCGGAGACGGTCTCCGGCAGGATCACCACGAACTCCTCGCCGCCGAAGCGGGCCACGATGTCCACCGCGCGCTGCTCGCGGCGCAGGATGCCGCCCAGCTGGCGCAGCACCACGTCGCCCGCCAGGTGGCCGTGGGCGTCGTTGATCTGCTTGAAGTTGTCGACGTCGATCATCAGGCACGCCAGCTGGGTGCCGTAGCGGTTGGCGCGCTCGATCTCCTGCACCAGCTTGTCGGCGAGGGCGCGGCGGTTGAACGTCTCGGTGAGCGGGTCGGTCTCGGCCAGGGTCTTCATGTGCTCGCGGCCGAGCACCGCGCTCTCGAGGTCGTAGGCCTTCTCCAGGGCCTGCACGGCGGCGCGGATGACCTGCTCCGCGAAGGTCAGGTCCGACTGGTTGAGCGGGGTGTCCTCGGCGGTGGTCCGCAGGAAGAACACCCCGGCCCGCTGGTCGCGCATCACGAACGGGATGGCGATGGCCGAGCGGGTGGGCACCGCCACCCCGCCGGTCTCCCACGATTCGCGCGCCTCGGCGTAGAGCGGGTCGGTGGCCACGTCGGTGACCAGCACCGTCTGCCGGGCGTCGAGGGCGCGGCGGATCTCGGGGTAGCGCCGCAGCTCGATGGGCAGGTCGCGCAGCATCGGGTTCTCGTAGGACGCGACCACCACCGCGGTCTCCTCGCCGGGGTTGGCGAAGACCAGGGAGCACTTGGAGATCTTGAGGCCGCGGGCCACCCGCCGCACCAGGATGTGGTAGATCTCCTCCGGCTTGAGGGAGGCGGTCACCTCCTGGAGGATGTCCACCATCTCGGAGCGGCTGCGGGCCTCGGCGCGGGCCTGGTTGAGCTCGCGGCCCACCCGGAGGTGCGCCTTCACCCGGGCCAGCAGCTCGCGCACCCGGAACGGCTTCGAGATGAAGTCGGCGGCGCCGAGGCCCAGGGCCCGGACGGTCGCCTCCTCGGGCGGCATGGAGGAGATCATCAGGACCGGCACGTCGCGCACCCGCGGGTCGGCCTTGACCCGTTCCAGCAGCACCAGCCCGTCGGAGCCCGGCATCATGATGTCGAGCATGAGCAGGTCGTAGGGCTCGGCGGCCAGGCGGTCGAGCAGCGACTCGCCGCTGTTCACCACCACCACCTCGTACTCGTGCTCCTTGAGGATCCACGAGAGGGTGCGGGTGAGCGCCTGGTCGTCGTCGGCGACGAGAATCCGGGGCTGGTGGGTCATCCCGTGACCATGCGCGCGAAGAGCTCCGGGTCGACGTTGCCCCCGCTCAGCACGGCCACCACCGGGCCGGTGGCCGGCACCCGGCCGGCGAGCCAGGCGGCCACGGTTACCGCGCCGGAGGGCTCCACCCGGAGCCCCTGCCGCTCGTACAGGTACCGCACCGCGCGGCCGATCTCCTCGTCGGTGACCGCGATGGCGCGGTGCACGTGGGGCTCGATCAGCGCCCAGGGCAGGCGGCCGATGGACCGGGTGAGGAGGCCGTCGGCCACGCTCGCGGTCTGGTCCAGGGTGGCGGGGCGGCCGGCGGCGAGGGCGGCGGAGAGCTTGGGGGCCCCCGCCGGCTCCACGCCGATGATCTCGACCCCCGGCGCCAGCGCCTTGATGGCGGTGGTGATCCCGGAGAGGAGGCCGCCCCCGCCCACCGGCACCAGCACGGTGGCCACGCCGGGCGCCTGCTCGAGGATCTCGAGCCCGGCGGTGCCCTGCCCGGCGATCACGTCGGGGTGGTCGAAGGGCGGGATCTGGGCGAGGCCCTCGGTGGCGGCGACGTGGTCGGCCCGGACCTGCTGCTCCGGCGAGCGGGTGCGCCCGGCGAAGACCACCTCCCCGCCATGGCGGCGGACGCCGGCCACCTTCACCGCCGGGGCCGACTCCGGCATCACCACCACGCTGCGCACCCCGAAGCGCGCCGCGACCCAGGCGACGGCCTGCCCGTGATTGCCGCTGGAGGAGGTGACCACCCCGGCGGCGCGCCGGTCCGGCGCCAGCCGCGCGATGGCGGTGTGGGCCCCGCGGACCTTGAAGGCCCCGATGGGCTGCAGGTGCTCGCACTTGAGGAACAGGGGGTGGCCGGCCACCTCGACCATCGGCGTGCGGAGGGCCACCCCGGCGAGGAGGCGCGCGGCCTCGCGGATGTCCTCGAGGGAAACGGTGGGTGCGGCGGCCGACGGGACGGTCACGGCGCTATTCTACCCCCAATAATGGTGGACAACAACCGCGCGCCTACTCCTCCGCCTCGGCCGCCGGGGCCTCCTCGGCGCCTTCCTCGTCCTCCTTCACCACCCGGGCCACGTCCACCACCGTGTCGCCGCCGTCGAGGTTCATCACCTTGACGCCCTGGGTGTTGCGGCTGATCACCCGGATGCCGCCCACGGGCTGGCGGATGATCACCCCGTGCTTGGTGATCAGCATCAGCTCGTCCTCGGGCTGCACCTCGAGCAGCTTCACCAGCGCGCCGGTCTTGTCGGTCTTCTTGAGGGTGATGATGCCCTTGCCGCCGCGCTTCTGCACCCGGTAGTCGGAGAGCTCGGAGCGCTTGCCGAAGCCCTTCTCGGAGACCACGAGCAGGGTGGCGTCGCGGCGGATCACCACCATGCCGATGACGGCGTCCTGGCCCTCGAGCTCGATGCCCTTGACCCCGGTTGCCACCCGGCCCATCTCGCGCACGTCGCCGTGGTGGAACCGGATGCTCATGCCGTCGGCGGTGGCCAGCACGATGTCGCTGGCGCCGTCGCAGATCTGCACGTCGATCAGCTCGTCGCCGTCCTCGATGTTGATGGCGCGGATGCCGGTGGACCGGACGTTGCCGTACTCGGCCAGGCTGGTCTTCTTCACCGTGCCGTTCTTGGTGGCGAAGATCAGGTGCTGCTCCGCGCTGAACTCGCGCACGGCCACGGTGGCGGCCACGTGCTCGTCGGGCTTGATGCTGATGCAGTTCACCACCGGCTTGCCGCGGCTGGCGCGCCCGCCCTGCGGGATCTCGTGCACCTTGAGCCAGTAGACCTGGCCGGTGTTGGTGAAGAACATCAGGTAATCGTGGGTGCTCGCGATGAAGAGGTGCTCGATCCAGTCCTCTTCCTTGGTGGTGGCCCCCTGCAGGCCCCGCCCGCCGCGCCGCTGCCGGCGGTAGGTGCTCACCGCGATGCGCTTGATGTAGCCGGTGTGGGAGATGGTGATGACCATGTCCTCCTCGGCGATCAGGTCCTCCACCGAGAAGTCGCCCTGGTCGGCCACGATCTCCGTGCGCCGGTCGTCGCCGAACTTCCTGGCGACCTCATCCATCTCCTCCTTGAGGATCTCCATCCGCCGCGGCTTGCTGGCCAGGATGCCCTTGAGGTCCTTGATCAGGGCCCGGACCTCCTTGAGCTCGGCCTCCAGCTTCTCGATCTCGAGGCCGGTGAGCTTGGCCAGGCGCATGTTGAGGATGGCGTCGGCCTGCTTCTCGGACAGCCCGAAGCGCTTCCGCAGCCGGGCATCGGCGTCGGGCACGTCCTTGGACTGCTTGATGATCTCGACCACCTCGTCGATGTTGTCGACGGCGATCTTGAGACCCTCGAGGATGTGCTCCCGCGCCTGCGCGGCGTCGAGGTCGAACTGGGTGCGGCGGACCACCACCTCGTGGCGGTGGTCGATGAAGCGGGAGAGGATGGTCTTGAGGTCCATCACCTTCGGGGCGCCGTTGTCGAGCGCCAGCATGATCACGCCGAAGGTGGACTGCATCGCGGTGTGCTTGTAGAGCTGGTTCAGCACCACGTTGGGGATGGCGTCGCGCTTGAGGTCCACCACGATCCGCATGCCGTCCTTGTCGGACTCGTCGTTGACCCCGCTGATCCCCTCCAGCTTCTTGTCGATCACCAGCTCCGCGATGGCCTTGACCAGGTTCTCCTTGTTCACCTGGTAGGGGATCTCGGTGACGACGATCTGGCTCCTGCCGCTCGACTCCTTCTCCTCGATCCGCGCCCGGGCCCGCATCTGGATCCGGCCCCGCCCGGTCTCGTAGGCCTCCTTGATGCCCTGGCGGCCGTAGATGAACGCGCCGGTGGGGAAGTCGGGCCCCTTGATGTGCCGGGCCAGGTCGGCGATGGTGGCCTCGGGATTGTCGATCAGCACCTGCACCGCCTTGGCCACCTCGCGCAGGTTGTGCGGCGGGATGTTGGTGGCCATGCCCACGGCGATGCCGCTCGACCCGTTGATCAGCAGGTTCGGCACCTTCGACGGCATCACCGACGGCTCCTGCAGCCGGTCGTCGA
>JBGAPX010000034.1:0-30016 GCA_044221045.1 Gemmatimonadales bacterium | reverse complement strand
GGGCGGCCAGCGAGGGGGAGGGCTTCACCGCCGTGTGCTACCGCCACGGTCGTCCCGTGCGGGCTCGGGTCGTGGCCGTGGAACGCTCCTTCATCCACCTCAACGCGGAGCGCGCGACCGCCTGGGAGCAGGCGGTGGACGACGGCGGGGTGCTCTGCGTCGGCGCCTACGCGTCGCTGGCGGCGCCTGACCCGCTGCTGGCCCGCCAGCTGCGCGCGATGCTCGCGAATGCCGTGCTCGGAGACGCGATCCCGCACGCCACGCGGGGTGGCGTGGTGACCTGCTGGCCCGGCGCGGCGGTCGAATCGTTGCCCGAACCTGGGCGCGTCCCCGCATTGCTGACGACCCAGCTGCCGATCGAGGCCACGATGGGCGCCCCGCGTCAGGGGGCGGGCGGTCTCGGTGCCGTCTGGGATGAGTGGCCGCCGTCCGTCTCCCCGCTGACCTCCGACACCCTGGCGCGGGCCGACGAGCCGTGGACCCTCGCCGGCCGCCGGGTCATGGTGGTGGGCCGCGAGCGCGGCGGGCTGCAGGAGGCGTGGTGCCACCCCTATCGGATGCTCCGGGACGCCCGGCTGCTGGTGGACGGGCGGGACCCGCAGGTGCTGTCGGTCCGCACGTCGCCCGACGAGGTGGTCCGGGTGCTCCGCGCCGGTGAGGTGGAGTTGACCGAGCGGGTGACCACGGCCCTCGAGCAGGGCCTGATCTTCTACAGCCTGGTGGCCGATACGGAGATCCCGCTGGCGCTGTCGTGGCGCACCGACTTCCGGCGCATGTGGCCCTACCCCGCCGGCACCTCCCGGCTGGTGACGCTGGTGACGGAAGAGCATCGGGTCCGTCTGGGGCTCAGTGAAGAGCCTCCCATCCTCGAGGTCAGGGGTAGCCCAGGCCAGCTGGAGCTGACGGGCACCGATGCGCGACGCGGTGCCGGGGTGACGGCGCGGGGTGCGGGACGGCTGGCACTGGTCTTCGCCGGTGGGAGCGACGCCGCGGAGGTGGACCGCGCGCTCGACTCGCTGGAACGGCGGAAGCTGCGCGCGATCCGGCAGGAGCGGATCCTCCATGCCCGGCGGCTCGAGGAGCGGACGACCCGCCTCGAGACGCCGGAGCCTGCCCTCGACCGTGCCTTCGGATGGGCCAAGGTCCGGATGGATGCATTCCTCGCCGAGACGCCGGGGGTGGGTCGTTCGCTCCTCGCGGGCTACGCGGCCAGCCGCCCGGGGTGGGGCGATGGCCGGCCGGGCTATGGCTGGTATTTCGGGCGGGACGCCTGCTGGACCGCGTTCGCCACGCTGGCGGCGGGAGACCGCGAGATCGCGCGCGACACGCTGCGCTTCCTGGCCAGGACGCAGGACGTCTCGGGGAAGGTCCTGCACGAGTACACCACCAGCGGGCTGGTGCACTACGACGCCGCCGACAGCACGCCGTTGTTCCTGCTGCTCGTTGCCCGGTACGCGGCCTGGTCGGCGGACCTGCCGTTCCTCGACCGGCTCTGGCCGTCGGTGCTCGCGGCCTACCGGTTCTGCCTCGAGACCGATCGCGATGGCGACGGCCTGATCGAGAACCATCGGGTCGGCCACGGGTGGATCGAGCACGGCCCGCTGGGCGGGCTGCACGTCACGCTCTACCTCGCGGCCTGCTGGCTGGCCGCGCTCGAGGGGCTGACGCCCGTGGCCCGCGCCCGGGGCGATGACGCCTTCGCCGGCGAACTCGAGTCGCGGGCCGCGCGTGCGCGGGCCGCCATCGGCGCGCGGTTCCACACCCCGGATGGCTGGGCCCTGGGCCTCGAAGCGGACGGCACGCCCCGGGTGCGTCGCACCGCCATGCTCGCCGTGCCGCTGCTGCTGGGCGCGGTCCCCGCCACCGACGCGGCGGGGTGGTACACGGCGGTGGCCAGCCCGGACTTCAGCACGCCTTGGGGAGTCCGGATGATCGCGGCGAGCGACCCGCTCTTCGATCCGGTGGGCTATCACCAGGGCGCCGTCTGGCCCCTCTACACGGGGTGGGTCTCCCTGGCCGAGTGGCGGGCGGGACGGGGTGTGGCGGCGCTGGCGCACCTGCGGGCCAATGCGGGGCTCGCGGAGGAGCGTGCGCGCGGGGCGTTCGACGAGGTGCTGCATGGCACGGAACGGCTGGCGGCCGGGATCTGCCCCGACCAGGCCTGGTCCGCGGCGATGGTGGTCCTGCCGGCGGTCGAGGGGCTCTGGGGCGTCACGCCCGACGCGCTGTCGGCCGCGGTGCGGGTGGCGCCGTCCCTGCCGCCGGAGTGGAACGAGATGGCGCTGCGGGGGATCCGGGTGGGGGCCACCACGCTCAGCCTGCGGCTGCGGCGCCGGCCGGGGAAGGTGGTGCTGCGCGTGGAGCGGACCCACGGCCCCAGGCTCCGGGTGATCGTCACCCGGCCGCCCGGGGCTCCGGCGGGACCGCTCCTGCTCAACGACGAGCCGCTCGGTGGTGGACGGGCGGTGTTCGAGGCGGGGGAGCAGGACGAGGTGGCGTTCCTCGACTGAGCGCCTATCGGGTGGTGTTGATCACCAGCATTCGCGGCTCGCTCATCTCCTCCATGGCGTAGCGCACGCCCTCGCGCCCGAACCCGCTGTCCTTGACCCCGCCGTACGGGTAGTTGTCCACCCGGAGCGTGGGGAAGTCGTTGGCGATCACGCCGCCCACCTCGAGCGCGTGAAAGGCCTGGTGGATCCGGTTGACGTCGTGGGTGAAGACGCCGGCCTGCAGCCCGAAGTCGGAGTCGTTCACCGCCGCGAGCGCGTCGCCCCATTCCTGGTACGGCGCGACGATGGTCACCGGCCCGAAGATCTCCCTGCACGACACCTTCGCGTCCCGGGGCACGCCGGCCAGCAGCCCCGGCGTGAGGACCGTCCCGCGGCGGGTGGGCGCGAGGAGCACCTCCGCCCCGGCGCGGATCGCCTCGTCGGTCCACGCCTGCACCCGGTCGGCGGCCCCGGCATCGATCATCGGCCCGACGACGGTCTTCGGGTCGAGCGGATCGCCGCAGGGCAGCGCCGCGGCGGCCGCCACCAGCCGGTTCACGAAGGCCTGGTAGATCGGCTGGTGCACCAGCACCCGCTGCACCTTGATGCAGACCTGCCCGGCGTAGGCGAAGGCGCCGAGCGCCAGCCGCTGCGCCACCCAGTCGAGGTCGCCGGCATCCTCGTGCACGACCGCCGCCGCGTTCCCGCCCAGCTCCAGGCACACCTTCTTCTTGCCGGCCACCTGCTTCAGGTGCCAGCCGACCGCCGGGCTGCCGGTGAACGTCAGCATGGCGAAGCGCGGGTCGGTGGCGAGGCCCTCGGCCACCGGGATCGGCAGGTGGAGCACGTTGTAGCCGCCGGCGGGGAGGCCGCACTCGGCGAGGATGCGGCCCAGCCGGAAGGCGAGCTGGGGGCACTGCGGCGGCGGCTTCACCACCAGGGCAGATCCCACCGCGATCGCCGGCGCCACCTTATGGGCCAGCAGGTTGAGCGGGAAGTTGAACGGCGTGATGGCGCTGATCGGGCCCACCGGGAAGCGGTGCACCGTGCCGGTGTAGCCCACGGTGCGCGCATCCACGTCGAGCGGCACCACCTCGCCGCCGAAGCGGCGGGTCTCGTCGGCGGCAAAGGAGAAGGTCATGACCGCCCGGTCGACCTCGCCGAGCGCCTGCGAGATCGGCTTCCCGCAGCTGATGGCGAGCTCCTCGCCCAGGGACTGCCGCTCGCGGGTCAGCGCGTCGGCGATCCGGACCAGCAGGTCGCGCCGGGCGTGGCGGGGCAGGGCGCGCACGGCGCGGAACCCGGCCTCGGCGGCGGTGATTGCCGCGTCGAGGTCGGCGGCCGTGGCCTCCGCCACCCTGGCGGCGGGCTGTCCGGTGTAGGGCGCCAGCACGGTGGTGAGCGTGCGTGGGCCGCGCGGCAGGGCGGCGCCGTTGATCCAGGGCGTGAGTTCAGGCGTGGCGGTCATGCCTGCAATCTTGCGCCGGGGTCGGGCGGCGGCAACTTACAGGCGGCATGGCCTCGATCACCCTGCAGGACCTCACCCGCGTCTATCCCCCGGCGGTGCCCGCGCTCACCGACTGCACCTTCGAGGTCGCAGACGGGAGCTTCGTGGTGCTCCTCGGACCCTCCGGGTGCGGCAAGAGCACCGCCCTCAGGCTGGTGGCGGGGCTGGAGCTGCCCGATCGCGGCCGCGTGCTGATCGGGCGCCGGGACGTTACCACCACCCCGCCGGGGGACCGCGACCTGGCGATGGTGTTCCAGAACTACGCCCTGTATCCGCACCTCACGGTCCGCGAGAACCTGGCCTTTCCGCTGCGCATGCGCCGCGTGCCCGCCGCGGACCGGGGGCCCCGCATTCGCCGGGTCGCCGAGCTGCTCGGCCTGGCCGACCTGCTCGACCGGCACCCGGCGCAGCTCTCGGGCGGCCAGCGGCAGCGGGTGGCGCTGGGCCGCGCCCTGGTGCGCGAGCCCCAGGCATTCCTGCTCGATGAGCCGCTCTCCAACCTCGACGCATCCCTCCGCAGCGAGCTGCGCGCCGAGCTGCTCCGGGTGCAGCGCCAGCTGCACGCCACGATGCTGTACGTGACCCACGACCAGGTCGAGGCGCTGACCATGGCCGACCGCATCGTGGTCCTGCGCGCGGGGCGCGTGGAGCAGCAGGGCACGCCGTCGGAGCTCTACGACCGGCCCGCCACCACCTTCGTGGCCCGCTTCCTCGGTACCCCGGGGATGAACCTGCTCCCCTGCGACGGGTCGCCCGCGGACCCCGTCCTGCTTTCCGGCCCAGTCCCGGACGGCGCGGCGTGCGGCGGCGTCCGCCCCGAGGCCGTGCACCTCGGCCCGGACGGCACTCCGGGCGAGGTGACCCTGGTGGAGCGCCTGGGCAGCGAGACGCTGGTGCACCTGCTGGTCGGCACGCAGGCCGTCGTGGCCCGGGTGCCGGGGCAGGCCCCCCTCACCCATGGCGCGACCGTCGGGGTGACCGCCGATCCCGCGCACCTGCACTGGTTCGACGCGGCGGGGCGTCGCCTGCCGTGATCCGTTCCCTCGTCCTTGCCCTGGCCTGTGCCGGATGCGGCCCGCCCGCCGCAAGCACTCTGCGGATTTCCTCCTGGGCAGACGACATGGAGCAGCGGATCGAGGCGCGGAACCTCCGGGCCTTCGAGGCCGCCAATCCCGGGGTGCGGGTGGTGAACGACGCCATCAGCACTCAGGCGGAATACCGCGAACAGGTGCTCACGTCGATCGCGGCCGGTGCCCCGCCCGACGTCTTCCTCCTGGACAACATCGACGTGCCGGCCTTCACCGACCGCGGGGTCCTGCTCGACCTGGCGCCCTTCGCGGCGCGGGTGGGACTCGACACGTCGGCCTGGGAGCCCCAGGTCCGGGCCATCTTCTCGCGCGATGGCCGGCTGGTGGCGTTCCCGAAGGGCTACAGCCCGATGGTCGTGGTGTACAACCGGCGCCTGTTCCTCGAGGCCGGCCTCACCCCGCCCACGGGCGACTGGACCTGGGACGAGTTCCTCGCGGCGGCGCGCGCGCTCACCCGCGACACCGACGGCGACGGCGCGGTGGACCAATGGGGTACCGTATTCGACCGGCGGGTGTTCCTGTGGATCCCGTGGGTCTGGTCCGGGGGCGGTGACGTGCTCTGCCCCGACGGACGCACCGCCTCCGGGTGTCTCGACAGCCCGGCCACGGAGCGGGCGCTGCGGTGGTACCTCGACTGGGTCGAGCGTGACAGCATCGTCCCCCGCGTGATGACCCTGCGGCGAAGCCTCGGCGACCAGTTCCGGCTCTTCAACTCCGGGCGCGTCGCGATGCTGACCACCGGGCACTTCTGGTTACCCCGGTTCCGTCCGTACGTGAAGGACGGCCGGCTGGACATCGGCTTCGCCCCGATCCCGCACGCCCCCGGCGTGGCACCGGCCACGGTGGTGTACGCCTCGGGCTGGGCGGTTCCCGCCACCGCGCCGCGGCGGCGCCTGGCGGTCCGCCTGGCGGCCGCGCTCGCCGACACCGCCGCGCAGCGCGTGCGGGTGGAGCAGGGGCTCGAGCTCGCGGCGGTGAGCGCCCTCGCGGCCGAGGTGGCCGCGGCAGACAGCCTGGGCTGGGAGCGGGTCTTCCTCGCCGCCATGCCGGGGGCGCGGGTGCCGTGGGGCGCGCGGGTGCGCGGCTGGCGCGAGGTGGAGAACCGGCTGCCGCAGGCGCTCGACGAGGTCCTGCTGGCCGGGCGACCGCTCCACGAGGCGCTCGCCGCCGCGGCGGCGGACATCGACCGGCTGCTCGCGGAGACGGACCGGTGAGGGGCGCGCGGTGGGCGGTGGTGCTCGGGCCCGCGGTGGCGCTGTTCGCGCTGGGCGGGCAGTGGTTCTCGGCGCGGTCTGCCGAGGGCGTCGTGCGGGACGAGGTCAACCTCGCGCTCGCCCGGCAGGGGGCGGCGTTCCTGGCGGTGGTGACGCCGCCCGGCGGCGTGAGCTACGACGCGCGACGGCTGCTCTCCGGCGCGAACGCCCTGGCGTCCTCGTCGGCCTGGCCCGGGGGCTTCCAGCTTTCCTTCGGGCAGGCGCCGCTGCTCACGGACACGATCGGCCTGCTGCCCCTGCCGGACTCACTCATCCGCAGCCTCGAGCAGGGCAGCGAGGGGTTCATCGCGCGCCATGCTCGCACCCGGGTGGCGGTGGTGCCGTTCCTGGACCGCGACCAGTGGACCCTCAAGGGCTGGGCTGCCACCTGGGACGCGGTGCCGAGCCGGGTGGCCTCGGTGCACGCGGGGCTGCTCACGATCCTGACCGCCCTGCTCGTGGTGCTCGTGGGCGTGGTCGCGGAGCGCGGCGGCCGGGAGCGCTGGGCGCGGAGCCTGCCGCTCGCCGCCGGAGTCGCCGCCGTGCTGCTGGCCCTTGACCTTGGCGTAAGCGCGCGGCGCACGGCGGTCGAGGCGACCGACACCCGGCTGCTGACGCTGGCCCAGCTGGTCGAGATGGCCGCCACGGCCCCGGGGGTGAGCCAGTCCCGCCTGCCGGAGATCGGCGCGGGCGCGCCGGTGCAGGGCCTGCCGCGGCCGACGGGGGCCGGGATCATCGAGCGGGCGGACAGCGCCGGCGTGGCGCGGGCGCGGATCGTGGCCGCGACCCCGCGGACCCAGCGCGGGCTCGCCTTCCAGGTGCGCCCCTACGAGGCCGACCTCGGGACGCTGCCGGCGGAGCTCCTCGCGTGGGCGGTGCTCGCCGTCCTCGCCCTGGCGTTCACCGGTTGGGCGGGCCGCGGCGGCGCCAATCCCGCGCGCCTCGAGGCCACGCTCACGGCCTGGGCCTTCCTGGCGCCGGCGATGCTGCACCTGCTGCTCTTTTCCTTCCTGCCCGCCTGCTTCACCCTGGTCCTCGCGTTTCACCGATGGGACCTGGTGGGCGAGGCGCGGGTCTTCACCGGTCTCGAGAACTTCCGGAGCATACTCACCGACGGCCGCTTCCTGCACTCGATCGGCGTGACGGCGCTCTACGCCCTGCACGTGCCGGTGACCGTCGCGCTGGCGCTGGTGGCCGCCGTGGTACTCGACCGCTCGGGACTCCAGGTGCGGGTGCTCCGGACCCTCCTGTTCGTCCCGTTCGTGAGCTCCGTGGTGGCCGTCGCGCTGGTGTGGCAGTGGATCTACCAGCCGGAAACCGGGCTGCTCAACACCCTGCTTCGCGCCGCCGGGGTGGCGGGGCCCGACTGGCTGGGGGCGCCCCGGACCGCGCTCGTGGCACTCATGGCGATGTCGGTGTGGGTGCAGGTCGGCTACCAGATGGTGGTCTTCCTGGGCGGGCTGCAGGCCATCCCCGGCCACTACCATGATGCCGCCCGGATGGACGGGGCCGGTCCGGTGGCGCGGTTCCTCTGGGTAACGCTGCCACTGCTCCGCCCGACCATCCTCTTCGTCCTGGTCACGGGGATCATCGGGTCGTTCCAGGTCTTCACCTACGTCGCGGTCATGACCGAGGGCGGGCCGCTGCACGCCACCGACGTGGCGGTCTACCGGATCTACCAGGAGGCGTGGGAGTTCCTGCGCTTCGGCACGGCGAGCGCCATGAGCCTGGTCCTGCTGGTGCTGCTGCTCGGGCTCACCTGGCTGCAGTTCCGGTGGCTCGGCCGCCGCGTGGAGCTGGTTTAACCATGACGCCCCGGCGCGCGCTCGGGTGGGTGGCGGCCGCGCTGCTGGGCGCGGCGATGCTGGCCCCCTTCGCGGTGATGCTCTCGACCTCCCTGATGGACGAGTTCGAGGTCTTCCGGCAGCCGGCGCCCCTGCTCCCGGCCCACCCGCAGTGGCGCAACTACCCCGCGGCGCTGACGGCGCTGCCCTTCGCGCGGTTCTTCCTCAATACCCTTGTCTTCGCCGGGTGGGTGGTGCTGGGGCAGGTGGCGACCTCGGCCGCGGCGGGATACGCCTTCGCCCGGCTCGAGTTCCCGGGCCGGCGGCGGCTCTTCGCCGCCACCCTGGGCCTTCTGATGGTGCCGGGGGTGGTGCTGCTCATTCCGCGGTTCCTGCTGCTCAACCGGCTCGGCTGGGTGGACACGGTGCACGGGCTGGTGAGCACCGAACTGGTGTCGGTGTGGGGCATCTTTCTGCTGCGGCAGGCCTTCCAGGCGGTGCCCCGGGAGCTGGAGGACGCGGCCCGGCTCGACGGGGCGGGCGAGTTCGCGATCTTCCGGCATGTGGCCCTGCCGGCGGTCCGGCCGGCGCTCGCCACCCTCGGGTTGTTCGCGTTCGTGGACGCCTGGAAGAGCTATCTCTGGCCCCTGATCGCCACCCGTTCCCTGGACCGGCGCACGGTGGAGGTCGGGGTCGCGGCGTTCCACGGCTTCTACGCCAGCAACTGGCCGTACCAGATGGCCGCCGCGGTGGCGGCCGCGCTGCCGCTGCTGCTGGTCTTTCTGCTCGCGCAGCGGTATTTCATTCGGGGGATCCAGCTCACGGGCTTTCGCTGACGGAGGAGTGGCGGGTCATGCAAGGAGTCGAGCAGGGGGAGGGGCTGGCCCTGGTGGGGCGGATCGCGCGGCTGCTCAACACCGGGCTGGCGGCCGAGGAGACCCTGGGCACCGTGGCGGAGGTGCTGCGGGCCGGCCTCGGCGCGCAGGCGGTGCAGCTGTGGCTGCGGGAACCCAACGCCACCACGCTGCGCGCCATCGCCGCCCCGGTGCCGGCCGCCGGGCGGCGCACCAGCCGCTCCTTCGCGGTGCTGCCCGACGTGGCGCCCGAGACCCTCCGCCTGCCGCTGCTGCACGAGGGCGAGCGGCTCGGCGTCCTCGAGGTCACTCCCGCGGACGCCGGCGACGGCGCATTGCTGCCGATCGTCGCCGACATCCTGGCCCCCTTCCTGGCGTCCATCGAGCTGTCGGAGGACCTCGCCTACGAGGTGGCGCTCCGCTCCCGCGAGATCGAGGAACAGCGGCGCTTCATCACCCTGGTCATCGACTGCCTGCCGGTCGGCCTCTACGTGGTGGACCGCGAGTACCGCATCCAGATCTGGAACCGCAAGCGCGAGATGGGCACCCAGGGCCTGCGGCGCGACGAGGTGGTGGGGCGGCCCGTCTTCGACGTGCTCACCCGGCAGAACGCCGAGCAGCTGCGGGAGGAGTTCGACGACGTCTTCCGCACCGGGCAGGGGCGGCAGATGGAGCTGGAGGTGGCGGTGGGCGGCGAGACCAAGTACTACCGCATCAGCAAGATCCCCATGCGGCAGGACGGCGAGACCATCACCCACGTCATCACGATCGGCGAGGACGTCACCGAGGCCCACGTGGCGGGCCAGCGGATCCTGCAGAGCGAGAAGCTCGCCGCCATCGGCCAGCTGGCGGCCGGCATCATGCACGAGATCAACAACCCCCTTGCGACCATCGGGGCCTGCGTCGCGGCGCTGGAGAACCGGGTCGAGGACGACCTCCCCGCGCCCCAGCGGGCGGGCATGCAGGAGTACCTCGAGATCATCGACAAGGAAGTGCAGCGCTGCGAGGGGATCGTGGACGGCCTGCTCGACTTCAGCCGCCCCAAGGGCAAGGCCAAGGGCCCGGTCAACGTGAGCGCCATCGTCGAGGACACCCTCTTCCTCATCAAGCATCACGAGCGCTTCAAGCGGATCGAGATGACCCGTGACCTGTGCGAGACCCTCCCCATGGTCCACGCCAACGCGGAGCAGCTGATCCAGGTCTTCATGGCCATCATGCTCAATGCGCTCGACGCCATGGAGCACGGGGGCAGCCTCACCGTCCGTACCCTGCCGGGCACGGTGCACGCCGACGAGGTGGAGATCCACATCGCGGACACCGGGGTCGGCATCCCGCGCACCGAGGTGGCCAAGATCTTCGAGCCGTTCTTCACCACCAAGCCGCCCGGCCGCGGCACCGGGCTCGGCCTGTCTGTCTGCTACGGCATCGTGGCCGAGCATGGCGGCCGGATCGAGGTGGAGAGCCAGCCCGGACGCGGCTCGACCTTCCGGGTGTTCCTGCCGATCGCCCGGCGGCCGGCCTCGCTCGAGCCGGGAGCGCCGGCATGAAGATCCTCCTGGTCGAGGACGACCGCACGGTCGGGCAGTACGTGCACCGGGGGCTGACCGAGCAGGGGTTCCAGGTGGAGCTGGTCGTGGACGGCGCCGAGGCGCTCGAGGCCGCCACCCACGGCACGTTCGACCTGCTGATCCTGGACCTCCGGCTCCCGGGGATGACGGGCCTCGAGGTGCTGCGCACCCTGCGCGACCGCGGCAACACCCTCCCGATCCTGGTCCTCACCGCCCAGGACGCGCTCGACTTCAAGGTCCAGGCGCTCCGCTCCGGCGCCGACGACTACGTGACCAAGCCGTTCGCCTTCGAGGAACTGCTGGCCCGGGTGGAGGCGTTGGGCCGCCGGCCGAAGCAGCTCGCCCCGCGCGCGCTCCGTATCGGCGACCTCGAGCTGGACCTCGGAACCCGAGAAGTGACACGCGCCGGGCGGCGGCTCGAACTGACGCCGAAGGAGTACGCCGTCCTCGAATACCTGATGCGGCACGCCGGCCGGGTCATGTCCCGCACCCTCATCACCGAGTACGCGTGGGACTACCACTTCGACCCCGGCACCAACATCGTCGACGTCGTGATCAACCGGCTGCGGAAGAAGGTGGACCAGGGGCAGGCCACGCGCCTCATCCACACGGTCCGCGGCGTCGGGTACGTGATCAAGGCCTAGCGCCATGTCCTCCATCCGCCGCCGGCTCACCGTCTGGTACGCCGTGGCCCTGCTGGCCTCGATCGCGGCCTTCGGCGGCGCGCTGTACTTCGAGCGGCAGCGCTCCAGCGTCCGCGAGCTGGACGAGCGCCTGAGCCTCGAGGGCAACCTCGCCGCGCAGTACTTCATCGGGTACCAGCGGCAGCTGCGCCGCAGCCTCGCGCCGGGTGAGACCCCGGGACTCGGCTTCAGCGCCGTCGGCGGCTACCTCGACGGCATCCGGGACCTCGTGGTCGTCTTCGACCCCGATCGCGCCCCCATCTACCGCAACGCCATCGCCAAGCCGCTCTCCCTCGGCGCCATGGCCCGCCTGCTGGCCACCGACGACGGCCAGCCGCTCGACGCCGTCCGCACCGGCGTGGTGAACCTGGCGGACGAGGCCGTGACCGTCCGCTACGCCCGGGTCCCGCTGCCCGGGGTGTGGGCCCATCCCGCCACGATCTTCGTGGCCGCGCCGCTCGACGCGGTGCCCTTCGGCCCGGAACAGCTGCTGCAGGCCATGCTGGTCATCGCGCCCGTGATCCTGATCGGCAGCGTGGGGCTCGGCTACGTGCTCGCCGACGCCAGCCTGCGGCCGCTCGAGGGCATGGTCGACGAGATCGAGGCGGTCACCGACGGCCGGAGCCTGCACCGTCGGGTGGAACTGCCGGCGAGCGCCGACGAGCTGGCCCGGCTCGCCGCCACCATGAACCGGATGCTGGCCCGCCTGGAGCAGAGCTTCGACAGCCTGCACCGCTTCACGGCGGACGCGAGCCATGAGCTCAAGACCCCGCTGATGGTGCTGCGCGCGGGTGTGGAGCGGGCCATGAATGATCCCGGCGCGTCGACGGAGGGGCTGCAGGCGCTGGAGGAGGTGCTGGAGGAGATCCACCGGATGAGCGAAATGGTGGACAACCTGCTCACCCTGGCGCGGGCCGACGAGGGCGGGGCGGCGCTGGCCGTCACGCCGATCGACCTCCGGGAGCTGGTGAGCGAGGCCTCCGAGACCGCCGGCATCCTGGGGGAGGAGCCGGGGATCACGGTGCGCACGGAGCTCCCCGCGTCGCCGGTGGTGGTGCCGGTGGACGGGAGCCGGATCCGGCAGCTCCTGCTCAACCTCGTCACCAACGCCATCAAGTACACGCCAAGCGGCGGCAAGGTGAGCCTGGCGCTTGTGGACCAGGAGGAAACGGCCGCGATCATCGTCGGGGATGACGGGATCGGCATCCCGGCGGCCCACCTGCCATACATCTTCGACCGGTTCTACCGCGTGGACACTGCGCGTACCCGGACCGGGGCGCGTCCCGGCGCGGGGCTCGGCCTCGCCATCACCAAGTGGATCGCGGAGGCGCACGGTGGCTCGATCGCGGTCCAGAGCCGGCCGGGGCGCGGCACCGTCTTCACGGTGAGCCTGCCCAGGCACCGGGAGGCCCCGCCGGCGGGCGGGGCCTCCGAGCCCACCCTGCTCGGCTGACCGCGCCGGCCCTCCTCTGGCGGAGTCCGGGGTCGCGGGTATATTGGCCCGCTCCTCTTCTCTCCCCGCTGTGTGAGCGGGGCGCTCTGGTGCGTACTCTGGCACCGGAACGGCGCGCCCGCCGGGACGGCAGAGCTAATCGGGCTGTCATCATTTTGTCATTTGCCGGGCGGTGTGCTGCAATGGGCGCCCTGTAGCTTCGGTCACCGTCCTACCCGCGGAGGGGTTGCGCCGTGTTCGAGAACCTCGTCGAATCCAACCGGAAACGTCAGAACACCCTGGGCCAGCAGGTCGTGTCGCTCGCGCTGCACGGCGTACTGGTGTTCGGGGCCATCAAGGCCACGCAGGGCGCGGCCGAGGTGGTGAAGGACATCGTGATCGACACCACGATGGTCTTCCTCAAGCCGCCCGAGACGCCGCCGCCTCCGGTGCAGCCGCCGCCGGAGAACGTGGTGGTGAGCGCCAACCCGCCGCCGCAGGGCTTCCAGATCATCACCCCGCCGGACAACATCCCGACGGAGATCCCGCCGGTGAACCTGAACGAGCGCTTCGACCCGCGCGACTTCACGGGCAAGGGCGTCGAGGGCGGCATCGCGACAGGCGTGGTAGGCGGCACCGGCCCCGTGCCCACCATCGAGGGCGAGGTCTTCCTGGCGGCGGAGGTCGACGAGACGCCGCAGGCCATCGACGGCGGCGCGTGCATCGGGAAGTTCCCGCCGGTGATGATGTCGGCCGGGATCCCGGGCAAGGTGGTGCTGCAGTTCATCGTGAACACCGACGGCCGCGTGGACGTGGCCACGCTCAAGGTCATCAGCAGCACGCACAAGGCGTTCGAGGAACCGGCGAAGCAGGGCATCACCAGCGCCGGCTGCAACTTCAAGCCGGGCAAGTCCCGCGGCCAGCCGGTCCGGGTGCTGGTGCAGCAGGCGGTGTCATTCAAGATCGGTCAGTAGGCCTTTTCTTCTTACCGAGGACGGTCAGTCATGCAACACGGCGTTGATATCTTGAAGCTCTGGGAGGCGGCGGGCACGTTCGCCCGCGGCGTCATCGTGGTGATGGCGATCATGTCGCTGTGGTCGCTGTCCGTGGCCATCGCCAAGATGATCCACATCTACAAGAGCCAGCAGGCCACCCGGAAGTTCGCGCCCGAGTTCTCCCGGGCCATCCAGGAGGACAGCCTCGAGAAGGCGATCGCCCTGGCCGAGAAGAACCAGAAGAGCCACGTGGCCCGGGTGCTGGGCGGCGCGCTCTCCGAGGTGAAGACGCTGATCCAGGACCGCGCCACCATCACCTCCGCGGACATCAACTCCGCCGAGCGGGCGGTGGAGCGCCAGATGCTGATCACCCTCGCGGAGTTCCGCCGCGGGATGAGCATCATGGCCACCGTGGGCGCCACCGCGCCGTTCGTCAACCTGCTCGGCACCACCATGGGCATCGTGACGGCCTTCACGGGCATGGCGGCCGCGGGCGCGTCGGGCGGCCTGGCCGGCATCTCGGCCGGTATCGCCGAGGCGCTGATCACCACGGCCTTCGGCCTCATGGTCGCGATCCCGGCGGTGTGGTTCTACAACTACTTCACCAAGATCGAGAACACGACGGTCGAGATGACCTACAACTCCAAGGAGGAGCTGATCGACTACCTGATCAAGAGCGTGGGAGCGAGTTCTCGCGCTCGATCTTCACCGAAATCCAGGCCCAGGAAGGCGGTGACCGGCCATGGGCATGTCAGCGGGTATGCCGGACGGGCGACCGTCAAGGCGAGCCCAATGTCATCCCCATGATCGACATCATGCTCGTGCTGCTGATCATCTTCATGATCGTGACGCCGCTGATCGCCGCCGGCTTCAAGGCGACGATGCCGAAGGGCAAGAACCTCGACAGCCGGCCGGAGGGCGAGAACGAGATCATCCTCGGGGTGGACGCCGCGGGCCAGTACTTCCTCAACGGGAAGGGCCCGGTCGACCCGGTGGTGCTCGAGGAGACCCTCAAGGCGATGTACGCCGCGCGGACCGAGGACAAGATCGTGTACTTCAAGGCCGACAACCAGCTCAAGTTCGGCCGCATCCAGGACGCCGTGGAACTGGTGCGCCGCTCCGGGGCCCGGGTCATGGCCGCGATCACCGAGCCGCAGGTCCAGGGCGGGCTGTTCGACGCCGCGGCCAAGGAGGAATAGCCATGGCGGGTGGAGGCTCAGCGGGACCGGGTGAAGTCAACTCGGAACCCAACGTGATCCCGATGATCGACATCATGCTCGTGATGCTGATCATCTTCATGGTGTCGCAGCCGCTGGCCCGCATGGCGCTCGACATCCAGGTGCCGCCGCAGGAGACCGCGGCGTCGAAGCCGACCGCGGCGTCGAACCAGATCGTGCTGGAACTGACCGGGGACGGCGGCTACGCCATCAACACCCAGCCGGTGCCGAAGGAGCAGCTCGACACCCAGATCCACGCGATCTTCGACACCCGGCCGGCCAAGCTGCTGTTCATCAAGTCCGCGCCCGAGCGCGTGTACCAGGAAGTGATCGAGGCGATGGACGTGGCCCGGGGTGCCGGGGTGCAGGTCATCGGGTTCACGCCGGCCGCACCCTAGGGGCCGCTGGCAGGGACCGATCCGAGCCGGGGGGCCGTCACCAGATGGCCCCCCGGTTCGTATCTTTCCCCATCGTGTGCGAATCCCGGGACGGGACGTCCCCCCCTGCGATGCCGGAGCAAGCGCTGCGCGCCCGTTACGACTTCTCGCTGTCCTCCCCCCGCGAACGCGGCCGCCCCCTGGGCGTGCTGGTGTCCGTGGCGTGCCACGCCCTGCTGGCCGTGCTGCTGCTGCTGTCGGTGCGGCACGATGTGGCCCGGATCTTCACCGCCACCGATCCCTTCAAGGCGGCAGGCGGCGGGGGCGGGGGCGGCGGTGGCGGAGGCCGCGAGGTGGCGGCTATTTCCCTCCCCGCGCCCGGAGCACACCACCGCGGCGCCCGTGGTCACGACGCCCCCGGTCGAGACCCCACCCCAAGTCCAGGTCAGCCCCACGCCGGTGCCCGAGGTGCCGCCGCCCGTCGTCGAGGAGGCGCCGGTCCCCGAGGCCACGGTCGCTGTTCCGGCCCCGGCCGCGCAGCCGCCGGACCCGGCGTGGGCCCCCCGAACCGGCGCGCCGGTGGCGGGACGGGCGGAGGCATCGGACCAGGGACCGGCCCTGGCACGGGGCCCGGCGAGGGGGGCGGCGGGGGTGGCGGCATCGGTCGGGGGCCCCGGCTGCGGCACGAGGTCCTGCCCCCGGACGAGGTGCCGAAGGAGCTCCGGGGTCGCGAGATCCGCGTGGTGTTCACGATCGACGCCACCGGGGTGCCACAGAAGGTCGTGTTCGACCCGCCGATCGGCGGCAGCCGCTTCGTGGACAAGCTGCGGCGGAGCATGCTCGAGTTCCGCTTCTACCCCGCGCTCGGGCCCGACGGGCGGCCCACGGAGAGCACCTGGGTGTATCGCTACATGCCGTTCTAGTCTGTTCCCTTACCCCTCGCTACCCCTAGAACTCCATGCACGGTCTCTTCGTTCGCAAGTCGGTCGCCGATTGCGAGAACGACATCGCGGAGCGCGGCGGCCTCCGGCGCTCGCTCACCAAGTGGCACCTGACCGCTCTGGGTGTCGGCGCCACCATCGGGGCGGGCATCTTCGCCACCACCGGCACCGCGATCGTCGGGGACGCGGTCCGCCCCGGCGCCGGCCCCGCGATCATCCTCTCGTTCGTGCTGACCGCCGTGGCCTGCGGTTTCGCGGCGCTGTGCTACGCCGAGTTCGCGGCGATGGTGCCGATCGCCGGCTCGGCCTACACCTACGCGTACGCCTCCCTGGGCGAGTTCATCGCCTGGATCATCGGGTGGGACCTGATCATCGAATACGCCGTGGGGAACATCGGGGTGGCCATCGGGTGGTCCGGCCACTTCCGGGAGCTGCTCGAGTTCTTCGGGCTGCACCTCCCCGCCTGGCTGGCCACCGACTTCCGCTCGGCACGCATGGCCGCGGATGCCCTCGCCGCCGCCGGGCCAGGGGCCAGCGCCGGGACGCAGTACCTCGCCAGCGCCATCACCAACGCCCCGCACCTGGCCGGCATCCCGATCATCTTCAACCTGCCGGCCTTCCTGGCGGTGGCCCTGATCACGGTGATCCTGATCCGCGGGGTGAAGGAATCGGCCGACTCGAACAACGTGATGGTGCTGCTCAAGGTCGGCTTGATCCTGTTCTTCATCGCGGTCGGCGCCTTCCTGATCAAGCCGGGCAACTGGTCCGACCCGACCACCGGCGGCTTCATGCCCAACGGCTGGGCGGGGGTCAGCGCCGGCGCCGCGATCATCTTCTTCAGCTACATCGGGTTCGACGCGGTGAGCACGGCGGCCGAGGAGGCGCGGGAACCGGCCAAGGACATGCCGTTCGGCATCATCATGAGCCTGGTGATCTGCACCGTGCTGTATATCGCCCTCTCCGCAGTGATGACGGGGATCGCGCCGTGGAAGGCGCTCGGCACCGCCGAGCCGATGCTCACCGCGCTCGAGTTCGCCAACGGGCCGGCCTGGGTGCTCAGCTTCTCGCGGTTCATCATCGCGCTCGGCGCCGTGATCGCGATGTTCAGCGTGCTGCTGGTCTTCCAGCTGGGCCAGCCGCGCATCTTCTTCTCGATGGCGCGTGACGGGCTGCTGCCGCCGTTCATCGCCAAGGTGCACCCGAAGTACAAGACGCCCTACGTGGGCACCATCATCACCGGCCTGTTCGTCGGCACCTTCGCCGCCACCGCGAATATCGCGGAGGTGGTCGACTTGACCAACATCGGCACCCTGTTCGCGTTCGTGCTGGTGTCGATCGGCGTGATCGTGCTCCGCTACAAGGAGCCGGAGCGGGTCCGGCCCTTCCGGGTGCCGTGGGTGCCGGTCACGCCGATCATCTCGGTGCTGGCGTGCCTGTACCTGATGCTGCAGCTGCCCTGCCTCACCTGGCGGCGCTTCAGCTGGTGGCTGCTCGCCGGGCTGGTGATCTACTTCCTGTACGGTGCCTTCCACAGCCGGATGCGGAACCCGGCCGGGCCGAGCCGGTTCCGGATGCCATGGCTGGGCCTGCTGGGCGTGGTGGTGGCGGGCCTGCTGCTCCACTTCGTGGTGTTCGCCAGCGCCAGCTGCAGCTGAACCCGCCGGCCGGCGCCGGAATGACAACGGGCCGCCCGCGGGCGGCCCGTTGTGCTGGTCCCGGCACCCCGTCGCTAGCGGCCGGCCAGGTGGATGGCGCCACTCGCCGCATCGATGGCCTCGGGCCGCAGGCGGATGCGCGGCTGCTCGCCCAGGCGGGTGGCGAGCAGGCGGTAGAGCGCCCCCTCGTGGGTGAGCAGCCCCCCGTTGGTGGCGACTTCGATCGGGGCGCGTTCATCGGCGCCGAAGTGCGGCTCGAGCCGAGTGACGAGCGCCGAAAGCTCGCGGGCGGCGTAGTCGATGATGCCGGCGGCCACGGTATCGTTGAGCCGCTGGGCCTCGAAGACCTGCGGCGCCAGGGCCGCCACCTCGGGAACGCCCGCCGCCGCAGCCCACTGGACCAGGCGGTCCATGGTCTCGGCGCGGGTGGCCTTGAGCAGCAGGTCCGTCAGGGCGGTCTTCGGGCTGCGGCCATCGGCCGCGCGCCCCACCGCACCCAGCGCGGCGCGCCCGATCGCATAGCCGCTGCCTTCATCGCCCATCTGCCAGCCATACCCGCCGGCCCGGTGCAGCCGCCCGCTGGGGTCGCGCGCGACCGCCATGCTGCCGGTGCCCGCCGTGACCACGATGCCGGGCCGATCCTGGAATGCCGCCGCGAGCGCGATCTCGGTGTCGCCGGTGACGGTGATCCGGTCGGCGAAGTCCTCGCTGCGGAAGGCCTGGCGCAGTTCCTCCCGCTCGGCCTCGCGGCCGGCGCCGGCGACGCCGGCCACCAGCACGTCGGCGCGGAGGCGGCCACGCTCGCCCAGGGCGCGGCGGGCGATCTCACCGATGGTGGTGGCGCAGGTCAGCCCGCGGCCCGAGCGCATCTTGGCGCCCGGCCCGCTGGCCCGGGCCGTGATGGCGCCGTCCTCGGCCACGATCACGGTGGTCTTGGTACCGCCCGCGTCCACGCCGACGATGATCGGGCTCATGCAGTTCCCTCCCGGTGGGGGCGCAGCGCGCCACCCGCGAATCCGACGGCCAGGGTGATCACCACGCCGGCCGGCACGTACCAGGGCCAGGCCAGCGGCGCCTTGGCGAGGAACAGCGCCAGCATCACGGTCACGCTCGCCGCCACCGCCAGGAGCACGTGCGTCCCGCCGATGCGGGACGGGCCGGCCGCGAGCAGGTATGCCCCGAGCAGTGCCCCGTACGTGATGGAGGCGATCGACAGGGCGAACACGACCACGGGGGTCTGGCCGCCACCGGCCGTGGCATGGAAGACCAGGGCCACCACCGTGATGAGCACCCCCCAGACCAGGCTCGCCAGCTTGCCGACCTTCAGCAGGTGGGCGGGGTCGCGGCGCCCGGTGGCACTGGCGTAGAAGTCGTGGGTGACCGAGCTGGCCAGCGCGCTGATGGCGGAGCTGTGGGTGGCCATGGACGCGGCGAGCACCGCCGCCACGATAAGCCCCGAGAGGCCGTGCGGGAAGTGGTCCACCACGAAGCGCGGGAAGAGCTGGTCGGCGGGGAGGTCGGTGGGGGCCTGGCCCGCGGCCCACATGGCGATGCCGATCAGCAGGAACAGCGTGAACTGGAGGAAGACCACGACGCCCGACCCGACCAGCGCGAAGCGCGCCGCCGCCAGGCCGCGACTGGCCAGCAACCGCTGCACGATCAGGTGGTCGGTGCCGTGCGAGGCGGCCGAGAGCATCGCGCCGCCGACGATGCCACCGAGGAGGGTATAGGTGGCGGTGAAACTGATGGTCGGGTCGAGCCAGCGGAGCTTCCCGGCGGTGGCGGCCTGGCCCAGGACGGCCGCGGGCCCCCCCGCCATGCTCGCCGCGATCGCGAAGGCCGCCACCCCGCCGGCCACGTAGACCAGGAGCTGCATGACGTCGACCCAGACCACGGCCTTGAGCCCGCCGTGCCACGTGTAGACCAGCGTGATCAGACTCATCAGCACGATGGCCGGCGCCACATCCCACCCGGCGAGGACCGCCAGGGGGATGGCGCCCGCGTAAACGCGCACGCCGTCGGCCAGCGCGCGCGTGACCAGGAAGATGCCGGAGGTCAGGCGCCGGGTGGGGGTCCCGAAGCGATGCTCCAGCCGCGCGTAGGCCGTGTCCTGCTCGCCGTGGAAGTAGCCGGGCAGCAGCCAGGCGGACACCGCGAGGCGGCCGATGAGGTATCCGAGGGGCAGCTGGAGGAAGGTCAGGTCGCCGCGGGCGGCGACGGCCGGGATCGAGATCACCGTCAGGGCGGAGGTCTCGGTGGCGACGATGGAAAGGAGGATGGCCCAGGCCGGCAGGTCACGTGCGCCGAGGAAGTAGTCGCCCGCCGTCTGCTGGCGCCGCGATGCCCACAGCCCCACGCCGAGGGTCAGGCCGAAGTAGAGCGCGATGACGGCGAGATCGAGGGTGGCCATGGCTGGAAAAGAGTAGCGCCGCACGGGGGTGCGGCGCCATGGAGCAGCACGGGCGAGCGTCCGGCTAGGCGGTGAAGGAGGAGCCGCAGCCGCAGCCGCCGGTCGCGTTCGGGTTGTGGAAGGTGAAACCGGAGCCCTGCATCGAGGTGACGTAGTCGATCGTGATGCCGTTCAGGTACTGCATGCTGAAGCCGTCGACGAACACCCGCGTGCCGTTGACCTCGAGCACTGCGTCGTCCTCGAGCGCCCGCTCCTCGACATTGAGGCTGTACTTGAACCCCGAGCATCCGCCCGGGAGCACGCTGACGCGCAGCCCGGCGGTGTCCCCCGGGACTTCCTCAGCCTTCATGAACTTGTGGACTTCCTCGGCCGCCCGATCGGTCAGGATGAGCGTGAATCCCGGCGTGGAAACCTGCGGCTCAGTGCTTTCCATGACTGACTGCCCCCATCGTGAAATGGCCCGGGCACCACGCCGACGGAACGCCAGCGGTCCGGGTGACAGGTACAAGCTACGAACATGCGGCCGGCGGTGTCAATCAGCAGGGCTCGGCCGGCGCCCGCAACGCCTTGCGGGTCAAGGGCTAAGCGTGTCGAGGCCGAAACCCCGGACCACCCGGTCGGCGACCTGGCCTCGCACCGGCCCGAAGCGCGGGTTGTCGCGGGTCGGGTGCACACGATTGGCGAGCAGCACCACCACCAGCCGGCGGGTGGGGTCGATCCAGATGGACGTCCCGGTGAAGCCCGTGTGCCCGAAGCTGGCCCGGGACATGAGCGTGCCCGCGCTGCTCGCGCCTGACGGTGTGTCCCAGCCGAGCGCCCGGCTGGATCCCGGAGGCAGTTCCTGGCGACGGATGAACGAGGCGAGTGCGGCGGGCCCCGGGGGCAGTCCGGGGCCGGCGCAGGTGGGGGCCGGGGCGGGCCCCAGGCCCGAGAGCAGCCAGTCGCCGATGCGGAGCAGGTCCCGGGCGGAACTGAAGAGCCCCGCGTGGCCGGAGACGCCGTCGAGCCGGGCGGCGTTCTCGTCGTGCACCTCGCCGCGCAGCACCCGGCCGCGCCACGGGTCGTTCTCGGTGGGCGCGATGCGGCGCCGCCACGACGCCGGCGGGAGGTAGCGGGTATCGGGCAGGCGAAGCGGAGTCACCAGCAGCCGCTCCACCAGGGTATCGATCCGCGCGCCAAGCGCATGCTCCACCGCCTGCGTCAGGAGCATGGCCCCGAGATCGGAGTACACGAACGTGTCGCCGGGGGTGGCCGCCAGGGCCGTGGCGTCGAGGAGGTCCAGCGCCGCCGCGCGGGTGGGCGCCTCGCGGTACAGCGGGCGCCACGCGGGGAGGCCGCTGGCGTGGGCGAGCAGGTGCCGGATGGTGACGGAGGAATCGCGAAAGGCGGGGACGTACCCGGTTACCGGCGCGTCGAGCGCGATCGCCCCGCGCTCCACCGCGGCCATCGTCACGGTGGTCAGCCCGATCACCTTGGTCAGCGACGCCAGGTCATAGATGGTGGTGCTGTCGGGCCGCGTGGCGTCGTCGATCCCCAGCCGCCCCGCCCCGTGGTAGGCATGGCAGCCAGCCAGGCTCACGCCCAGCACGGCACCGGGTGCCGCGCCATCGGCGAGCACGGAATCCAGGAAGGTCGCGGCCGGCGTGAGGCCGGGCGGGACAGGCGGGACCGGGCCGGGGGCGGCACAGGCCGGGAGGAGGAGCGCCAGTCCCAGGAGCGTCCCGCGCCGGCTCACGGGGCGCGGGTGCCGCCGCGGTCCAGCCCCGCGCCGAGCGGCAGGTGGGGCGGCACGCGGACCGGCAGGCGGCCGGTGATGGGCGCCTCGCCGGTGAGGGCCCGGGCGGCGGCCCATTCCCCGAGGCCCGTGGCCGACCAGGCCATCAGGCAGGAACCCACCTGCGGCATCTGTCCCGCGATGTACGGCGACCCGAGCGAGACCACGACCATCCGGCGGCGGTAGAGCGAACGGTCGAAGAGGCGGGCCACCGGCTCCGGGAGCCCGACGGTGCCCTTCCAGGCGCTCACCTTCACGGCGGCGGCGAAGATGGTGTAGGGGCTGCGGCGGATGAGCGTGCGCGCGCTATCGAGGCCCGCCGCGCCGGTGGCCGGCCAGAGGCGGAACAGCGTCACCCGGTGCCCGGCGGCCCGGAGCTGGCGCAGCATGGTGTTCCCGACGGTTCCGGCGTTCTCCTCGCCGTAGGTGATCAGCGCGACGGTCCGGGGCGCGGCGCGGAGGCTGTCCACCACGCCGAGGCTGTCCCGCGCGAGCACCACGGCACGGGTGGCGAGGTCGCGGGCGAAGGCCTGGAACTGGCGGCTCCCCACCACCACCGGCACGCTGTCGAGCGGCACCGTCCGGCGCGCGAACAGGCCCAGCTGCAGCTTGAGCTGCAGCACCCGGCGCACCGAGCGGTCCAGCCGCTCATAGGTGACCCGGCCGGACTCCACCGCCTCGGTGACGGCATCGATCGCGGCGCGGGGGTCGGCGGGCTGCAGCAGGAGGTCCGCGCCGGCGCGGAAGGCCAGCACCGCGGCCTCGCCGGCGCCGTAGGCGTTGACGATGCCCCCCATGTCGAGCGCGTCGGTGACCAGCAGTCCGCGGAAGCCGAGCGAGTCGCGGAGGACGCTTTGCATGACGTTCGGGTCGAGCGTGGCGGGGCGGCTCCGGTCCCCGCTGATCGCGGGCATGGCCACGTGGCCGGACATGATGAACGCCGCGCCCGCTACCACCGCTGCGCGGAAGGGCACCAGTTCGAGGGTGTCGAGGCGCGCCCAGGGCGTCGGGATGACCGGCAGCGCGAGGTGGCTGTCGGTCTCGGTGTCGCCGTGGCCGGGGAAGTGCTTCGCCGTGGCGAGCATCCCGTGGTCCTGGAGGCCCTGGATCGCGGCGGAGACCAGGCGCGCCACCAGGTACGGGTCCTCGCCGAAGGAGCGGGTGTTGATGATGGGGTTGGCGGGGTTGTTGTTGACGTCCGCCACCGGCGCGAAGGCCAGGTGGATCCCGACGGCGCGGCCCTCGAGCGCGGTGATCCGCCCCACCTCGTAGGCGTCGCTGTCGCGGGCCGCGGCGCCCACGCCCATATTGGGAGGGAAGGGGGTGGCACCGGTGAGCCGGAAGCTGGCGCCCCCCTCCAGGTCCGCGGCCACCAGCAGCGGGAGCCGTGCCCGCCGCTGCAGCCGGTTGAGCTTGAGGGCCACGTCGGCCGGCGAGCCGATCGAGACGATCAGCCCGCCGACCTCGAGCGAGTCGACCCAGCCCTGCATCACCGCGAAGGCACTGTCGTCGAAGGCCTGGTAGGCGCCGGGGATCCACGGCATCACCAGCTGGGCCACCTTGGCGCGGAGCGGCAGGGAATCGAGCAGGCGTTCCACGGCCGCCGAGTCCACCGCCGTCAGCGCCGGCCCGCCGCCGAACCGCGCGCTCTGCTGCCCGGCGAGCGGGGCGCTGGCCAGCACCAGGAACAGGCATACCCACGGGGTTCGATGCGCACGCGACACTGGCTGCTCGGAGGCTGGATGGTTCTGGCCGGGGCCTGCCCGGGGCGGGGCCCGGCTCGGTCCGGGCCCGACGTGGCGCCCACGGTCCGTCCGGGGCTCGAGGTGCTGCTCAGCGACAGCGCGCACCTGGTGCGCGGCCGGCGGGTGGCGCTGGTGACGAATCAATCCGGCGTGGACGCCGCCGGCCGGTCCGGTGTCGACCGGCTGCGCGAGGCCGGGGTGCAGCTCGTGGCGCTGTTCAGCCCGGAACATGGCTTCCGCGGGACCGCCGATCCCGGTGCCGCGGTCAGCTCGACCCGCGACAGCGCCACCGGCCTCCCAATCTACAGCCTCTATGGCCGCAATTCCGCCCCGACCGACTCGCAGCTGGCCGGGGTGGATGTGCTGCTGGTGGACCTGCAGGATGCGGGGGCGCGCTACTTCACTTACCTGTGGACCACCGTGGGGGTGATGCGGGCCGGGGCCGCACGGGGCATCCCGGTGGTGGTCCTCGACCGTCCCAACCCGGTCGGCGGCGCGGTGCAGGGCAACGTGCTCGACACCGCCTATCGGACGCCCGTGGGCATGCTCGCGATCCCGATGCGCCACGGGATGACGCTGGGCGAGCTGGCGCGGCTGGCGCGCCACGACCTCGGGCTCACGACCGACCTGCGGGTGGTGCCCGTGGCCGGCTGGGGTCGGGCCAGGTACCTCGATGAGACCCGCTTGCCCTTCGTGCCGCCCTCGCCCAACCTGCGCACGCTGGACGCCCTGATTCACTACCCGGGGACCTGCCTGTTCGAGGGCACCACCCTCTCGGTGGGGCGGGGCACCGATCACCCGTTCGAGCAGGTCGGGGCGCCCGGCCTCGACACGGCGGCGGTGCTCGCGCTCCTGCGCACGGCCGCCCCGCCCGGGGTGCGCTTCACCGGGGTGGCGTTCACCCCGCGTCGGCCGGGCGACGGCAAGTTTGCGGATACTCTGGTGGCAGGGATCCGCCTGGCCGTGACCGACCGTGGGCGGTACGACCCCGTCCGCACGGCGGTACTCCTCCTCGGCGCGGTCCATGATGCCGGCATCCCGGGGGGCCTGTTCCCGCCGAACCCGGCCCACTTCGACCGCCTGGTCGGGGATGGTGGCCGCGCGCGGGAGCGGCTCGACCGGGGCGGGGTGGGTGCCGGAGCTGGTCTGGTGGCGGACTGGGCAGCCGAACTGCCGGCCTTCCTTGCCCACCGGCGGCCCTTCCTGGTCTATCCCGAATAGCGGTCCGCGCCCCCGGTGTTCCGGGGCCCGCGCCTTCCTATAAAGCGTTTCCCGGGTTATAGTTTGCCGCGGTTTTGGGCCCCCGGGCAGGACGGGCCCGCCCCTGTGCTACCCCCGAGGACGCCCATTCGGTGAAGCTGATCCCCAAGTCGGTGGAACGGGTCTTCTACGGGCTGACCCGGCCGATGGTCGAGGGACTGATCCGGGCGGGCATCCGTCCGAACGCGATCACCACCATCGGGACGCTCCTGGTGGTGGCCAGCGCGGTGGCCTTCGGGCTGGGCCGGGTGCGGCTGGGGGGGCTCCTGTACCTGCTGAGCGGGGTGGTGGACACCCTGGACGGCGCGGTGGCCCGGGCCAACCAGCAGGTGACGCGGTTCGGCGCCTTCTACGACTCCACGCTGGACCGGGTCGGGGACGGGGCCACCTTCATGGGGATCGCCGTCTACTACCTGCTCGCGCCGGCCGGGGCGGTGGCCCACCGGGAACTGGCGATCATCATCAGCATGGTGGCGATCATCGCGAGCCTGCTGGTGTCCTACGCCCGGGCCCGCGCCGAGGGGCTGGGGATCGACTGCAAGGTGGGCATGGTGCAGCGGGCGGAGCGGATCGTGGGGCTGAGCCTCCCGACGCTCCTGTGGGGGGCGGGACCCGGCGGCGCCGTGCTGTTCTGGATCGTGGCGGTTCTCGCGCTCACCTCGGTGATCACGGTGGTGCAGCGCTTCGTGTATGTCTACCAGGTGACGGAGGGCGCGGCCGCGCCCGACGCGTCGAAAGGACAGAACTAGTGTCGACCGCAGGAACTCCCCGGCCGATCGCGCCGGCCAAGGGCAAGCTCGGTGTCCTCTGCGTCGGTCTCGGCGCCGTGGCAACCACCTTCATCGCGGGGGTGGAGCTGATCCGCCGCGGCAAGGCCAAGCCGATCGGCTCGCTGACACAGATGGGCACCATCCGGCTCGGCAAGCGCACCGAAGGCCGCGCGCCGCTGATCAAGGAATTCGTGCCGCTGGCCGACCTCAACGACCTGGTGTTCGGTGCCTGGGACCCGGTCCCGGACAACGCCTACCAGAGCTGCCTGCACTGCGGCGTGCTCGACAAGTGGGAGCACGTCGAGCCGATCAAGGACTTCCTGCAGGGCATCTCCCCGATGCCGGCGGCATTCGACCAGCACTACGTGAAGAAGCTCGAGGGCAAGAACGTCAAGACGGCCAAGACCAAGAAGGACCTGGCCGAGGCCCTCCGGAAGGACATCCGCGACTTCAAGGCGAAGCACGGCTGCGACCGGCTGGTGATGGTGTGGTGCGCGTCGACCGAGATCTTCATCCAGCCCGGTCCGGCGCACCAGACGCTGGCGGCGTTCGAGAAGGGGATGGAGACCAACGACCCGACGATCGCGCCGTCGATGCTGTACGCGTGGGCCGCGGTCATGGAGGGGGTGCCCTTCGCCAACGGCGCGCCGAACCTGACCTGCGACTTCCCGGCGCTGGAGCAGCTGGCCAAGGACAAGGGCGTGGCCATCGGCGGGAAGGACTTCAAGACCGGCCAGACCATGCTCAAGACCGTGCTCTCGCCGATGTTCAAGGCGCGGATGCTGGGCGTGGCGGGCTGGTACAGCACCAACATCCTGGGCAACCGGGACGGCGAGGTGCTGGACGACCCCGAGAGCTTCAAGACCAAGGAAGAGTCGAAGCTGGGCGTGCTGGAGCACATCCTGCAGCCCAACCTGTACCCCGACCTGTACGGCGAGATCTACCACAAGGTGCGGATCAACTACTACCCGCCGCGTGGGGACAACAAGGAGGGGTGGGACAACATCGACATCTTCGGGTGGTGCGGGTACCCGATGCAGATCAAGGTCGACTTCCTCTGCCGCGACTCCATCCTGGCCGCGCCGCTGGTGCTCGACCTGGCGATCTTCTTCGACCTGGCCCAGCGGGCCAAGCTGTCGGGGATCCAGGAGTGGCTGTCGTTCTACTTCAAGAGCCCGCAGGTGGCGCCGGGACTGTACCCGGAGCATGACCTCTTCATCCAGCAGACCAAGATGAAGAACACGCTGCGCTGGCTCATGGGCGAGGCGGCGATCACCCACCTGGGCGTGGAATACTACGAATACGGGGAGAAGTGACGCCGCGGCGGCCCGGCGGCCCGGCCTCCCGGCCGGGCCGTCGCGCCGCCGGGCCGTCGCGCCGCCTATGAAATACTTCCACCGCTGTCACCTGCCGCCGGAGACCGTGATCGCCCAGGCCAACGCCTTCTTCGGGCCGCGCCTGGCGCCGACCGAGGAGGCGCCGCGGCGGCGCCGGTTCTCGGGCACGCTGGGCCAGATCGCGGTGAACGTCCAGGCCGAGGGGGGGCACTACACCCTCGTGACGGTCGAGACGAACCAGCCCGGCGAGAGCGAGGCCGACAAGCTGGCCAAGCGGTTCCTGACGATGGTGCACACGTTGTCCGACCCGTCGCACCAGGTGCGCGGGGCGTACTGAATCCGGGCGGGTGCCGAGGGGCGGGTGCAGATCCGCCCCTTGGCATGCCGGTCCCCTCGATCCCGATCCTCCAGGAGAAGGTCCCCCATGCTGAAGATGATGGCCAAGGTGAATCGCCGCGTGGCGCCGTGGCTCGCCGCCATGGTGCTGGTCGCCAACCTCGCGCTGGGCGCGGCGCCCCTCGCGGCGCAGGACGCCGGGGCGGCGCCCCCGGTCACCGAGCACCGGCCGGGCGGCGAGGTCAACCTCCAGCTCCCCGACCTGAGCACGGTCAGCTTCCTCGGCGTCAACGGCCACGACATCCTGCTCTCCGGGCTGCTGGTCTGCGTGCTGGGCCTGCTGTTCGGCCTGTGGAGCTACAGCTCGGTCAAGAAGCTGCCGGTGCACCGCTCCATGGCGGAGGTCTCGGCCCTCATCTACGAGACCTGCAAGGCGTACCTGGTGCAGCAGGGCAAGTTCCTGCTCGGGCTGTTCGCCTTCATCGCGGTGGTGATCCTGGTCTACTTCCGGATCACCGGCCTCGAGTGGGGGAAGATCGGGATCATCCTGCTCTTCGGCCTGATCGGCATGGCGGGCAGCTACGGGGTGGCCTGGTACGGCATCCGCATCAACACCCTGGCCAACAGCCGGACCGCCTTCGCCAGCCTCGGCGGCAAGGGCTACCCGGTGTACGCCATCCCGCTCCGGGCGGGGATGAGCGTGGGCATGATGCTGATCTCGGTCGAGCTGCTGTTCATGCTGGCAATCCTGCTGTTCGTGCCGAACACGGTGGCGGGCGCCTGCTTCCTGGGCTTCGCCATCGGCGAGTCGCTGGGCGCCGCGGCGCTCCGCATCGCGGGCGGCATCTTCACCAAGATCGCCGACATCGGGTCCGACCTGATGAAGGTGGTGTTCAAGATCAAGGAGGATGACGCCCGGAACCCCGGCGTCATCGCCGACTGCACCGGCGACAACGCCGGCGACTCGGTGGGCCCCACCGCCGACGGCTTCGAGACCTACGGCGTCACCGGCGTGGCGCTGATCTCGTTCATCGTGCTCGCGGTGAACGACCCGTCGGTGCAGGTGCAGCTGCTGGACTGGATCTTCCTGATGCGCGTGATGATGGTGCTGGCCAGCGCCGGGAGCTACCTGGTCAACGAGGCGATGGCCAAGGGCAAGTACGGCAACGCCGTCAAGTTCGATTTCGAGCACCCGCTGACGTCGCTGGTGTGGATCACCTCGATCGTCTCCGTGATCCTGACCTTCGTGCTCTCCAAGGTCATCATCCCGACCCTGGGCCCCCAGCTCGACCCGTCGATGTGGTGGAAGCTGTCGGCCGTGATCACCTGCGGCACCCTCGCCGGCGCGATCATCCCGGAGATGGTGAAGATCTTCACCAGCACTAACTCCCGGCACGTCCGCGAGGTGGTGACCAGCTCCCGCGAGGGCGGGGCGTCGCTCAACATCCTTTCCGGCCTGGTGGCCGGCAACTTCTCCGCCTACTGGCTCGGCATCGCCATCATGGCGCTGATGGCGGTGGCGTTCGGCGTCAGCACCCAGGGCCTCGCCGACTTCATGAAGGCGCCGGCGATCTTCGCCTTCGGCCTGGTGGCGTTCGGCTTCCTGGGCATGGGCCCGGTGACCATCGCGGTGGACAGCTACGGCCCGGTCACCGACAACGCCCAGTCGGTGTACGAGCTCTCGGTCATCGAGACGCTGCCGAACATCAAGCAGGAGGTCAAGAAGGACTACGGCATCGACGTGAACTTCGAGGTGGCCAAGGAGCTGCTCGAGGAGAATGACGGCGCCGGCAACACCTTCAAGGCCACCGCCAAGCCGGTGCTGATCGGCACCGCCGTGGTCGGCGCGACCACGATGATCTTCTCGATCATCATGGCCCTGACCCACGGCCTCACCGCCGGCATGGAGAACCTCTCCATCCTGCACCCGCCCTTCCTGCTCGGCCTGATCACCGGCGGCGCCGTGATCTACTGGTTCACCGGCGCGTCCATGCAGGCCGTGACGACCGGCGCCTACCGCGCCGTCGAGTACATCAAGGCCAACATCAAGCTCGAGGGCGCCGAGAAGGCCTCGGTCGCCGACAGCCGCAAGGTGGTCGAGATCTGCACCCAGTACGCCCAGAAGGGGATGTTCAACATCTTCCTCGGCGTGTTCTTCTCGACCCTCGCCTTCGCCTTCGTGGAGCCGTTCTTCTTCATCGGCTACCTGATCTCGATCGCCATCTTCGGGCTGTACCAGGCCATCTTCATGGCCAACGCCGGCGGCGCCTGGGACAATGCCAAGAAGATCGTCGAGACCGAGCTCAAGGCGAAGGGCACCCCGCTGCACGACGCGTCGGTCGTCGGCGACACCGTGGGCGACCCGTTCAAGGACACCTCGTCGGTGGCCATGAACCCGGTCATCAAGTTCACCACGCTCTTCGGCCTGCTGGCGGTGGAGCTGGGCGTCTACCTGTCCCAGAGCCAGGGCCCGATGCTGGGCCACGCGCTCGCCGCGGTGTTCTTCCTCGTCTCGACGGTGTTCGTCTACCGCTCGTTCTA
>JBGAPX010000033.1:0-30020 GCA_044221045.1 Gemmatimonadales bacterium | reverse complement strand
ACAGCCGCGCCAGCGACTCGTCGCGCAACCATCCTGCGACCACCAGGGAACTCGGCGCCCGCTCGATCCGCACCTGTTCCCCGGTCCACGAGCCGGTGACGGTGGTCCACGGGTAGGTGGCGCTCTCGGTGGTGTGCACCAGGAGGATGCCCGCCGCGCCCTGCCGCTCCGCCTCCTCGATCTTGTAGGTCCAGCGGCCGTAGTAGGTGAGGATGCGGCCACGGAAGATCGCCGGGTCATGCAGGCCGGGGTCGTTCACCAGGCAGACCACGATCTTGCCCTTCACGTCGAGCCCGGCGTAGTCGTCCCAGTTCCACTCCGGGGCCACGATGCCGTACCCCACGAACACCGCCGGCGCGGCCACGTTGACCTGGGTCTCGTTACGCATGGACCAGAGCACGTAGTCCTCGCGGTAGCGGAGCACACCCGGAGCCGGTCCCGTCACGCGAAGCGTCGGTTCGGGGGTGTGGGCGATGATGGGCACCCGGTGGAAGTAGGTGCCGCTGTCGCCGGCGGGCTCGAGGCCCAGCCGCCGGAACTGCGTGGCGATGTACTCCGCCGCGAGCTGTCCCCCGCGGGTGGCGCTGCCGCGGCCCTCCAGCAGGTCACTGGCCAGGAAGCCGAGGTGTGCCTCATAGCTCGCGGCGCTCGCCGCGCGCGCGACACGGGTGGCGGGGCTGAGCGCCTGGGCGGCGAGGGGCGCCAGGGAGCCGGCGGTGAGGATCAGGAAGGCAAGCGCCCACAGGGCAGCGCGGCGGGCGGGGCGGGCGGGGAGCATCACCAACTCCGGGAGGACGAAGATCAGAGAACTTACCACGATTTTGCGCTTCCGATACGTGGCGCGGGGCCTCGGTTCCGGCGGGGCTACTCGCAGCCCGGCCGGGCCAGGAAGCGGGTCATCTCCGCGGCGACGGTATCGGGAAGGGTCTGGTGCGGGCGGTGCAGCGCGGCCAGGCTCACGAACCGCCGGCACGGCAGGAGTGCGGCGACCTGCTCGCCGATGGAGTACGGGATCGTGGGATCCTGCCGGCCCCACAGGAGGAGCACCGGCTGCCGCAGCCCGCGGAATCCCTCGCCGATGGCCGCGAAGTCGAACTGGGCCAGGATGGCGCGGGCGGTACGCGCGGCGGCGGAGTCCTCGCCGGGGGGACCCTTCCCGTCAGGTTCACGGAGCCAGGCGCTGTCGTGCACCGGCAGCACGAAACTCAGGGCGGAGGCCACCCAGGCGGTGGCGGGCGAGGCGACGCCGCCGGTGTCGGTGAGCATCGGGTTGATGCCGTCGCCCGCCGGGGCGATGAGCACCAGC
Organism: Gemmatimonadales bacterium; assembly: GCA_044221045.1. Taxonomy (GTDB): domain Bacteria; phylum Gemmatimonadota; class Gemmatimonadetes; order Gemmatimonadales; family GWC2-71-9; genus JADJOM01. The sequence continues at coordinate 28,714 of JBGAPX010000033.1, read as the reverse complement.
GCCCGCACCCGCTCGGGCCGGGCCAGTGCCACCCCTGCGGCGAGCTGCCCGCCCATCGAGTGCCCCACCAGGATCACCGGTCCGCGGGTCTCCTGGTCCACCATCCGGGCCAGGCGCTCCACCAGCGCGGGGTAGTCGTAGGGGCCGTCGGGCCGGTCGCTCAGGCCATGGCCGGGGAGGTCCACCGCCAGCACCTGGTACCGCGGCGTGAAGCGGTCGAGCAGCAGTCGCCACGCCATCAGCGACTCACCGTATCCGTGCAGGAAGACCAGGGTGGTGTCGCCGTGGCCGGCGCGGAGCGCTCGCAGCCGGAGCCCCTCGACGGTGATCCAGCGGGCGCGGTGGGCCGGGCGCGGTCCCGCCGGGTTGCCGAGGCCGACCCACAGCAGCACGGCGGCGCCGAACGCCACCAGGAACCGGCGCAGCAGGCGGCGCATCCGCCCGCGCCAGGCGCTAGCCGTCACAACGGACGACGTGAATGGGGCCGGGCGCGCCCCGTGGCCCGGCCTCGCTGGTGAGGAGCAGTCGGCGGTCGTCGAGCCATTCGACGCCTTCGCCCTGTGGTTCGAGCCCCGCGACGTTGCAGGCCACCGGGGTGCCCAGCCGCCCGCCAGGGAGCACCGGGAAGAGATAGAGCTCGGTGTAGGTGCGGATGGCCACGCGCTGGCCGCCGGGGGCCAGGGCGGCGTCGGTGACCCACCGGCCGAGCGTCCGGTCCGCCGAGATCGGCAGGACCTGGAGCAGCTGGGCCTCGACGCCTCCGCTGGCGCCGAAGGCGGCCGCCGGCACCCGGTAGAGCCGCACCCCGTGGCTGCGCCCCTTGGAGACCAGCGCCACGCTGCCGTCCGCCTCGACCCACATCGCCTCGACGTCGTGGGGGCCGTCGGGATAGCGCACCAGCGCGGAGTCGAGGCCGAGGGGCGTGGGGTCCGCGGCGCCGCGAAGCGCTCGAACCGCGCCGGCTCCCGGACACGGTAGAGCACGACCCGCGCCCGCCGCTCGTCGTTGTCCCCGGTGTCGCCGATCACGAGGCAGGACCCGCCGGGGCAGGGCCCGATGCTCAGGGCTTCCCAGTCGCGGTTGGTCACGCCCGGCACGCGCCACGAGCCGAGCGGCCGGCCGCTCGAGTCGAAGGCGAAGATCACCGGGTCGTTGCCGGAGTCGTTGATCGTGAAGAGGACGCGCGGCAGCAGCCGGCTGCGGATGACGCCGGAGCTCTCGGTCAGGGCCGGATCCTGGAAGCTCCCCGTCCGGTCCGCCAGGACCGGGCGCGGGGCGAGGGTCTGCGCCCCCAGCGCGGCGGGGAGCAGGAGGGCGGCGAGCAGGAGTCGCATGCCGAATGGTAGCGGCGGCCCGCGAGGCCGCGCTATCGGCATCGGGTCAGCGCTGGCCGCGGCGCCCCTCGAGCGGCCGGACCGGAGGGGCCGGGACCGACGCCGCCACCTGCACCGGCGTGGCCGCCTCGCCGCGGGCGAAGATCCGCGCGTCGTAGGCCGAGCGGGGATTCCACAGCACCCAGCTCTGGATGCCGAGGTCGGCGGCGGCGCGGATCTGCTCGCGCACGTGCTCGGGGGTGTAGCGCGGCTGGCCCAGGGTGAAGGCCTGCAGGAAGGGCCGGATCTCCGCGGTGGAGCCGCCGAGGTCCCGCACCCGGCGCAGCCCGTCGGCGAGCGCGCCCTTCACCACGCGGTAGGGCTCGTGGTTGGGGTGCGCGGCGCCGTAGATGGTGTGGTAGTAATGGCTCGGGTACACCATGGGGAGCACCACGTCGGCGGTGGTCACCAGGTCCTCCCACACCTGCCCGATGCCGAGGTCCACGTTGGCGTTCGTGGTCATCCCGAAGACGTCGATGGTGAACGGGACGCCGAGCGGCCGGATCCGGTCGCGGAGCAGGCGGAGGTTGCGGCTCACGCCATCGCGCACCGACTCCGTGCCGCGGCGGGCCGGGAAGATGGCATACGCCATCCGCGCCTTCGGCTCGTCGGGAAAGCGCACGTAGTCGAACTGCACCTCGTTGAAGCCGAGGTGCACCGCCTCCGCCGCAAGGTCGGCGGCGTAGACCCACACGGAGTCGTTGAACGCGTCCACCCAGGCAAAGTCCAGCCGGTCCTTCCACAGCCCACCGCGCCGGTCCTGCACCGACCAGGCGGCCTTCCGGCTGGCGAGCAGCGGGTCCTTGGCCACCACGATCCGGGCGATGGTGTGGATGCCGCGGGCATGCAGGGCGCGCAGCCGGGCCTGGGTGTCCCGCGCGCGCAGCTGCTGGTTGGCCCCGATCGCCACCGCCGTCGGCACCGAGGACCGGTAGGTCAGGTAGCCGGTGTCGTCCTTCACGTCGATGACGAAGCTGTTCACCTCGGTGCTGTCGGCCAGCCGGACCAGGTCCCAGAACCGGGCACCCCCGAAGGCCCAGGCGTTGACGTACAGGGCCCGAACGTGCGCCGGGGGCCGGCGGATCGGCGGGGCGGGCCAGTCCAGCGGCTCCGAGAGCCGCGGCCCGATGGCCAGGAGGCGTTCCGGGGAGGGCGCGGGCGCGAGTTCGTCGCCCCAGGCGGCGGTCCGCGCCTGGGCTGCGAGCGGACTGGTCAGGATGAACGCGGCAATCATGGCGCGGCGCATGGCGGATTTCCCCCCAGAACGGTGTCGGGGCGGGTCCTGGCACCCGCCCCGCTNNCGTGGGACCCGCCCCGCTCCTGGAGGGCAATCCGCGTGCTATGCGGGGTGTCTAGGGATTGCGGGTGACGTGGATTTCGACGCGCCGGTTGGTGACGCGGGCGGCTTCGGTGGTGTCGGCCACGAGCAGGGTCTGGGAGCCGCGACCCACGGCGGTGACCCGGGTCACCGGGACCCCGCGGGCAATGATGTAGTTCCGCACCGCCTCGGCCCGCCGCTGGGACAGCCGGGTATTGTCGGCCGGCACCAGCCGGTCATGGGCGTAGCCGTTCACCTCGGCGGTGGCGGCGGGGTCGGCCTGGAGGGCCTGGGCGAGCGAGTCGAGCACCGGGTAGGCCTCGGGGCTGAGCACTGCCTGGCGGAAGTTCCACACCTCGCCCGGCAGCACGATCCGCCGTTCCGCCGTGGTGTCGACCGGCACGGGTTCCGGTTCCGTGGCGCAGCCCGCGGCGTCGACCACCGCGCCACGCCGGGTATCGGGGCAGCGGTCGAGGCCGTCGAAGACGGCGTCGCCGTCGGCATCGCCGGGGCAGCCGAGCTGGTCGACGGTGGCACCCGCCGGGGTCTGGGGGCAGCGGTCCAGGCCGTCGAGCACGGCGTCCTTGTCCTCGTCACTCGGGCAGCCGGTGCCGTCCACCACCGCGCCGGTGGGGGTGTCCGGGCACTGGTCGAGGCCATCGAGGTAGCCGTCGCCATCGGCATCGGTGCTGCAGCCGGCCTGGTCGGGGGTGGCCCCGGGCACGGTGTTGGGGCAGCGGTCCAGGCCGTCCGGCACGCCGTCGCTGTCGCGGTCCGTGGGGCAGCCGCGACCGTCGACCAGGGCGCCGAGCCGTGTGCCCTCGCAGGCGTCGTTGCGGTCGAAGACGCCGTCGCCGTCGCCGTCGAGCAGCGGCTGGCTGCCGACCATCAGGCTCACGCCGCCCTGCAGGCTCATGTTGGTGAACTTGAGCGTGGTGGTGCTCCGCTGGACCACGCCTTCGTAGCGCATGAAGAGCGTCGGGGTGAGCGCGATGCGCACGCCGGCACCGCCCTGCACGACGTCCGCCGCGCCGCAGGGCCCGGCCCCGGGTACCGAGACGCTGGGGCAGGTGCCGAAGCCGAGGTGGCCATAGCCGGCCTTCACCATGGCAAAGGTGCGGGTGCCGAGCGCGAAGTTGCCCACCGCCCAGGCGCCGATCTGGGTGGTGGAGACGGCCTTGTCGAGGCTGGTGCTGGTGTGGGGCCGGGCGACGCCGCCCTCGAGCTCGAGCGACAGCGGCCCGTAGAGCCAGTACCCGACCCGCAGGACGCCGCCGACGGTGGAGCCGAGTTCGAGCTTGGCGTCGTAAGCCTGCCAGGCGCCGGCGGCGCTGACCTCCAGCCGGTAGAGGCGCTGGGCGGCCACCGGCGCGGCGGCGTGGAGGCCGACGCCCAGGGCCAGCAGGACGGCGTGGAAGCGGCGGGGCCGCGGGGTCGCGTTCACGGCAGGGATTCTGCGGGCGCGCGATGGGGGCCGCAAGGGGGCGGCTAGAGCGGTGGGGCAGGGTCCATTAGCTTCCCGTCAGTCCGAACCCTGTCCACGCCTTGCACGGTCGAGCCGCATGCAGATCCGCATCGAATACTGCGTCGTTTGAAACTACGAGCCCCGCGCCGCCGGTCTGGCGGCGGAGCTCCAGCGTGAGGTGCCGGAGGCCGCGATCCAGCTGGTCAAGTCCTCCGGGGGCGCGTTCGAGGTCAGCGTCGACGGGGTGACGCTGTTCTCCAAGAAGGCGGCCGGGCGGCACGCGCTCCCCGGTGAGGTGCTCGGGCTGCTGCGCCAGCGGCCCCGCTAATCGTCCCCGACCCCGGTCCCCGAGACCCCTGCATGCGCATTGCGATCAGCACCGGCGGCGGCGACGCGCCCGGCCTCAACGCCGTCATCCGGGCCATCGTCCTCGCGGCCCACACCCGCGGGTGGCAGACCTACGGCATCCGGCGCGGCTACAACGGGCTCCTGGGCGACGACGGCATCATGACGCTCACCCCTGACAAGGTGCGCGGCATCACCCACCTGGGCGGCACCATCCTCGGCACCACCAACCGCGGCAACCCGTTCCGCTGGGTCGTGACCGACGCAGCGGGCCAGGCCATCGAGGTCGACCGCTCCGACGACCTCATCGCCGCCTTCAACGCCAGCGGCTTCGATGCCCTGATCACCATCGGCGGCGACGGCAGCCTCAAGATCGGCTACGACCTCTTCCGGAAGGGCCTGCCGGTGGTCGGGGTGCCCAAGACCATCGACAACGACGTCACCGGTACCCTGGCCACGTTCGGCTTCGACACCGCGGTGAGCACCGCCACCGAGGCCATCGACAAGCTGCATTCCACCACCGAAAGCCACGAGCGGGTGATGGTGGTGGAGCTCATGGGCCGCGACGCGGGGTGGATCGCGCTGCACAGCGGCATCGCCGCCAGCGCCGACGTGATCCTCCTGCCGGAGCTGCCGTTCGACATCGAGAAGGTCTGCGCCAAGATCAAGGCCCGCGAGCAGTCCGGCCGCCACTTCAGCATCGTGGTCGTGGGCGAGGGGGCCAAGCCCCTGGGCGGCGACACCCCGCTGCTGGAGCGGCGCGCCGCCGGCACGGTGGATCGGCTCGGCGGCATCGGCTCGCTGGTGGCCCGCGCCATCAGCGAGCGCACCGGCAAGGAGACCCGCAGCCTGGTGCTTGGCCACCTGCAGCGCGGCGGCTCCCCGACGACCTTCGACCGCCTGCTCGGCCTCCGCTTCGGCGCCGCCGCCGTGCGCGCCGTGGCCGACAAGGCCTTCGGCGTGATGATCGGCTACAACCCGCCCGAGCTTGCGCGGGTGCCGCTCGAGGACGTCATCGGGCGCCCCAAGCACGTCCCGCTCGATTCCGACACGGTGCTCACCGCCCGCCAGCTGGGCATCAGCCTCGGCGACTGAGCCGGCCGGCGCGGCCGCCGGTGTCCCGCGCCCGCGCCCCGACGGTCCGCATGCCCCGACCCGACTATCCCCCTACCCGCCGCGACGACCTCGTGGAGTCGCTCCACGGCGAGGCGATCCCCGACCCGTACCGCTGGCTCGAGGACGGCGGCAGCGCCGAGACCCGCGCCTGGACCGCGGCGCAGAACGCCCTCACGGCGGAGTGGCTGGCAGCGGTGCCCGGCCGCGCGCTGATCCGCGACCGGCTCGCGGAGCTGCTGGCCATCGGTTCGCTCGGCGCGCCGACGCCCGCGCGGGGCCGCTGCTTCTACCAGCGGCGCGACGCGGGGCAGGACCAGCCGGTGCTCTACGTCCGCGAGGGCGCCGACGGCCCCGACCGCGTGCTGCTCGACCCCAACCGCCTCAACCCGCGCGGCACCACGGCCCTCGACTGGTACCATCCCAGCCCGGACGGGCGCCTGCTCGCGTACGGCACCTCGGAGGACGGCAGCGAGGACAGCGTGCTGCAGGTGCTCGATGTCGCCACCGGGGCGCCGCTCGCCGAGCGGATTCCACGGACCCGGGCCGCGGACCTGGCCTGGCTCCCGGACGGGAGCGGCTTCTACTACACCCGCTACCCGCGGCCCGGTGCCGTGCCCGAGGACGAGGCGTCCTACCACCGGGCGGTGTATTTCCACCGGCTCGGCGACGACCCCGCGGGGGACGGCCTCGTCTTCCAGCCCGAGGCCAGGGAACACTGGCCCGGCGTGGCGCTCTCACCCGAGGGGCGCTGGCTGCTCGTTTCGGTGGCGCGCACCTTCGACCAGACCGACCTCTACCTGGCCGATCGGGAGGGCGACGGCGTGCTCCGGCCGGTGATCCGCGGCCGGGCCGCGAGCTTCGAGGGCCACCTGGCCCACGGGCGGCTCTACATCCGCAGCAACCTCGACGCGCCCAACTACCGCCTCTTCCTGGCCGACCCCGCCGATCCCCGGCCCGAGGCGTGGCGGGAGATCGTCGCCACCCGGCCCGACGCCGTGCTCGACGGCGTCCAGGTGACCCGGGAGCGGCTGGCGCTCTCCTACCTGGAGCGCGCGACCTCGCGCCTCCGGCTGGCCGGCCTCGAGGGCGAGGCGCCGGCGGAGGTGGCGCTGCCGGCGCCCGGCAGCCTCTTCGGGTGGGGCGCCGAGCCGGACGGGGATGAGCTGTACTTCGGCTTCCACTCCTACACCGTGCCGCCGAGCGTGTACCGCGTGGCGCTCCCCTCGGGCAGGGCGACGTTGTGGCACCGGGTGCAGGCGGCGTTCGATCCCGCCGCGTTCGCGGTGCAGCAGGTGACGTACCCCTCGCGGGACGGGACGCCGGTCTCGATGTTCGTGGTGCACCGCCAGGGGCTGACGCGTGACGGCTCCGCCCCGGCCTACCTGACCGGCTACGGTGGCTTCAACATCAGCATGACGCCGTCGTTCTCGCGCTCGCTGCTCGGCTGGCTGGAGCAGGGCGGCGTGGTCGCGGTGCCGAACCTGCGCGGCGGCGGTGAGTACGGCGAGGCGTGGCACCAGGCCGGCATGCTCGGCACCAAGCAGCACACCTTCGACGACTTCATCGCCGCGGCGGAGTACCTGGTGCGCGAGGGGTACACCGTGCCGGGGCGGCTGGCGGCCGCCGGGGGCTCCAACGGCGGGCTGCTGATGGGCGCGGTCCTCACCCAGCGGCCGGACCTGTTCCGGGCCGTGGTCATCCAGGTGCCGCTGCTCGACATGCTGCGGTACCACCGGTTCCTGATCGCGCGCCTGTGGATCCCCGAGTATGGCTGCGCCGAGGACCCGGAGCAGTTCCACTGGCTCCGGGCCTACTCGCCGTATCACCACGTCGAAGACGGGACGGCGTATCCCGCGGTGCTGCTGGCCACCGCCGAAAGCGATACCCGGGTGGACCCGCTGCATGCCCGGAAGATGGCCGCGCGGCTGCAGGCCGCCACCGCGTCGGAGGCCCCGGTGCTGCTCCGCCTGGAGACGCAGGCCGGGCATGGCGCGGGCAAGCCGGTGTCCAAGGTGCTCGAGGAACTGGTTGACACGTGGAGCTTCGTGAGCGCGGCGCTGGGGATTCCGTGGCGGCCGCTTTCGCAGTAGCATAGGTAGCCTGCCGTCCCTCCCCTCCCCGCCACGCGCGAGGCCCGGTCCGACATGAACACAGCGCCGTCCACACCCACCCCGGTGGACATGTCGCACCCGAGCCGGTGGCTTGCGGTGCTGCGGATCCTCGTCGGGCTCTGGTTCCTCAAGGCGCTCACCACGAAGATGGAGTTCATCCTGGCGGGCGGCGTGGTCCCCTTCATCGGGGTGCAGCAGCGGTGGATCGAGACCATGCCAACGATCATCGCGCGCCAGATGGCGGAAAACCCGATCGCCTGGTACCGCGGCTTCGTGGAGGGCACGGTGCTCACGAACGTCCCGCTGTTCGCCTTCCTCACGGCGTGGGGCGAGGTGCTGGTGGGACTGTCGCTGACGCTGGGGCTGGCGGCGGGGCTGGGTGCGCTGGGCGGGCTGTGGCTCAGCATCAACTACGGGCTGGCAACCTGGCACCTGGCGCCCGCCTCGCAGGGATTCCACTACATGCTGGTGGTGACGCTCCTGACGCTGTTCCTGGCGCGGAGCGGGCGGGCCTGGGGGCTCGACGCGTGGATCGCGTGGCGCTGGCCGGGCTCGCCCCTCACCTGGCGGCCGATCGCGTAGGCTGGCGGCTCGGCGGCTCGGCGGCTCGGCGGCTCGGCGGCTCGGCGGCCTACCGCCTTACCGCCCTCCCGCCCTACGGCTTCGGCCCGATCGCCACGCCCCAGGGGATCGTACCGGCCGGAATCCGCTTGAGCACGGTCATGGTCTCGGTGCTGACGACGGTGATGTCGTTCCCCGGGCCATTGGCGGTGTAGAGCTTCCGGCCATCCCCCGAGAGGGCGATCCCCCACGGCCGCATCCCCACCTCGACGGTCGCGGTCACCGCGTCGGTGGCCGGGTCGATGACCGACACCGTCTTGCCCCGCCCGTTCGAGATGTAGATCCGCTTGCCATCCGGCGTCACCACGATGCTCATCGGCCGGCTGTCGGCCGGCATCGTGATCTGGCGGATGGTCTTCCGCGCCACCATGTCCACCACCGAGACCGTGCCGCTCATCTCGTTGGTGACGTAGGCGCGGGAGCCGTCGGGCAGGAAGCCGATCGAGCGCGGGCGCTTGCCCTGCACGTCGATCCGGCCCACGATCGCGCCCGTCGTGGCGTCGAAACCGGTGATGTCGTGGTCGGTCTCGCCGGTGACCCAGACCGTCTTCCCGTCGGGAGAGACCGTCACGCCCTCCGGCTCATCCCCGACCTTCACGTTGGCCACCGGGCGCCCGCTCACCAGGTCCACGATGGACGCGCTGTCCGCGTCCTCGTTGGACACGAAGAGGCGGGCCCCGTCGGTGGAGACATCGAACTCCTCCGGATCGGACCCGGCGGGGATGGTCTTGATCGTGGCGCGGGTGGCCACGTCGACGATGGCCACGCCGTCCTTGGTCTTGTCAGAGGCCAGCTTCTCGCACTCCTCGTCCGGCATCGAGGGGGGGCACTTGGGGGAGCCGGAGAGCGCCACGTACACCGTGCGGCCATCCGGGCTCACCTCGACGCCGCGGGGGCGGGTGCCCACGGGGATGGTGGCCACCACGCTGTCGGTGGCGGCGTCGATGACGGTCAGGTCGCGGGAGTCCTCGTTGGTGACGTACACCAGCTCGCCGGTCGCCCCAGGCGGTCAGCGCCACGGCGAGGAGGGCGAAGCGGGTGACGGGGGGCATCCGGGTCATGGCAGGTCTCCTCGAGTCAGTCGGGGTCAGCGATCGAACACGGCCCGGTCCCGGTGCCGGGCCTGGTCCAGGCCGCGCAGGGTCGGGACCCCCCGGGCACCAAGGAACGTGGCGCCGTCCAGGTCGGCGAAGGCCAGCTGCACATCGGTGACGTCGGCCCGGGTCAGGTCGGCCTGCACCAGGTCGGCGTTGCGCAGGTCTGCGCCGGCCAGGACGGCCCCGGTGAGGCTGGCGTACGACAGGTCGGCCTTGTAGAGGTTGGCGCCCCGGAGGTCCGCGCCGCTCAGGTCCGCGCCCACGAACTGCGCCCGCATGACGCCCATCGACTGGTTCCCCGGGTCGGCGCCGATGTTGGCGCCGGCCAGCGTGGCGCCCGCCAGTTTCGCCTTGCGCAGGTACCCGATGATCCGGGTCTCGCGCAGGTCCGCCTCGCGCAGGTCAGTGCCCTCCACAATCGTGGCGAACACAGGCGGGCCCGGCGCAGGTCGGCGCGCCGCAGGGTGGTGCCGTCGAGGTTGGCCCCCTCCGCGCTCAGGTCCGGCGCCACGGCATCTGTCAGGTCGCAGGCGAACAGGTCGGCGCCATCCAGGCGTGCGTTCGCCAGGCGGGCCCCCACCAGGCTGGCCTTGCGGAAGTCCACGCCCCGGAGGTCGAGCCCGGACAGGTCGAGTCCCGAGAGATCCGGAGTCGCGGTGGCCTCCACGCCGGCCAGGTAGGCCTTCACCTGGTCGGCGGTTCGCAGCGAGTCGGCGGGTGGCCGCACGGCGGTCGGGCCCGCGGGGGCGCCCATCGGAGGCATCGCGGGCTCCTGGGCGGCCACCGGGATGGCACGACACAGCCAGGCGCCTACCACCAGTATCAGCACTACGCGCATCGGCGCTCCACGTCACGGGGTGCCCGGGGGAGCCGGGCGGGGCCCGAAAGGATTCACCCTTGGCGCTGGAAGGGAAGGGGGAAGACAACGGGGCCGCGGCATCGCGCCGCGGCCCCGGGTCCGGCGAGGGGCGTCCGGGACGTCCCGGTGCCTAGGAGTTCGCGCGAACGGCCGGCCGGCCGGGGCCGATCTTCCCGTCCGCGCGTCCCTTCACGTACATGTACATCCGCTGGATCTTCTCCATCTCCAGGCCGAGGGCGCACCAGGAGGGCATCCCCTTGTCGGGGCGGCCGGCGCAGACCGTGGTGACGAAGGCCTCGGGGGTGGGGATGGTACCACCCTCACGCAGGGAGACGATGAGCGCCGGGGCGAAGGAGCTGCCCACCGCGTACTCGCCGTGACAGCGGGAGCAGTTGAGCTCGTACTGCTTCCACCCCTGGTAGGTGTCGTTGTCCACCGTGTCGCGGGGCGCGGGGTGGTATTCGTCGCGAGCCTGAGCGGTCACCGAGCCCGCGCCCAGCACCAGGGCGGCGGCTACCAGAATCCACGTCTTCATCGCTGTGCGCTTTCCTTTCCGTGTGTAGTCGGCCGATCGCATCCTGCGCCGGCCCGGTGTCGAGATGCAGCTAGCGTGCCGGGCCGGCGGGACCGTTGCGTCCAGTATCGGCCGGGATCGGCAGCAGTGGAATCCCGTACTGGTCCAGGATGGCCCGGATTTCGGTCCCCTTGGCGTCGATGAACCCCTGGAGGCTGTCGCGGAAGGCGCGATCGGCGCGCCGGGTGGCCATCCCCATGCTGTAGGCGAACAGGATCCCGCTGACAGTGTCCTTCTCGACGGGGCGCAGGGCCAGGTCGGCCCCGAGCTGCTTGGTGTAGTACCCCGCGATGGGTCCCCACACGATGGCCACGTCGATGGAGTCGGAGACCACGGCCTTGATGATGTCCTCGGGCCGGTTCATGCCCCCCACGTAGGTGGTGCTGAAGCCGACCAGGTTGCCCACCACGCCGTGCTTGGAGAGGGCCATGGCCGGCGGGGTGTTCTCGCCGTCGGCCGCGAAGAGGTGCACCCCGATCCGCAGGGTCTTGAGCGCGGGATCGTCGAGGCTGGTGATCGGGTGCGCGGCGTCGCGGCGCTGGACGATCACGTAGCTGGTGCGGAAGTAGGGGCGGGTGACGCCCGCCATGTCGGAGAGCACCGGCATCTGGAGCCAGACGTCGCAGTAGCGCCCGTTGAGCATCCGCATCATGCCCCGCGGGGCGGCCCAGTAGATGTACTCGAGCCGGGAGTTCCAGGTGCTGGCCAGCAGCTCGGCCAGTTTGTTCTCGACCCCTTCGCCCGCCTGGTTGGACATCGGCAGGTTGTCCGGGTCCACGCACACCCGGAGCACGCCGGGGAGCATGGGACCGGGGCGCTGGGCCGTCGCGGGCGCACTGCTGAGCAGGGCGATGGCGAGGCCGCACAGGGCGAAGCGGAGCGAGGCAGTGCGCATGGTCTTCCAGTATACCCACCCGGACGGGGTGGTGTTCAGGGGACGGGTCAATTCCGGGGTGGCACACCGGGAATCGCCCGTTGCCGGACAGGACAAGGGCGGGTCAGCGAGCGACCCGCCCCTGTCGATCCTGCTGCCGCCAGCGACCTGGACGGGTCCGGAGACCCGCCCAGGCCGTGGAGGTGACTAGAGCCCGAAGACGGTGAGGACGCCGCCCTGGGTGGAGAACTGGCCCGCATCGCCGAAGGCGCCGAGGGCGCCCAGGCCGGCGGTCGGATCTTCAGCGCCGATACCCGCGGCGACGCCGATGCCCGCCCAGCCGCCGATGCCGGAGAGGACGGCCACGTACTGCTTGCCATCCGGCCCACGGTAGCTCATCGGGTTGCCGATGATGCCCGACGGGGTCTTGAACTTCCACAGCAGCTTGCCGGTCTTCTGGTCAAGCGCCTTGAGCCAGCCTTCCATGGTGCCGTAGAAGACGAGGCCGCCCGCGGTGGTCATCGCGCCGCCGTAGGCGGCGAGGTTTTCCTTCTGGTCCCAGACGACCTTGCCGGCCATCGGGTCCCAGGCGAAGAAGCGGCCACGGTGACCGCCCGGGCCGGGGAACATCCGCACGATCGCGCCGACGTACGGCTGACCGCGGGTGTACTTGACCTCGACGCCCTCGTAGTCCATGCAGATGTGGTTCGCGGGGACGTAGAAGAGGCCGGTGATCGGGGAGTACGCCGAGGGCTGCTGGTCCTTGAAGCCGATGGCGGCCGGGCAGATGCCCTCGCCGTTCTTCTTCGAGGAGGTGCCGTAGCGCGGATCCTTGACCGGGACGCCGGTGGAGACGATGCCCTCGACCGGGGTGCCGGTGCCGGCGTTCTTGGCCCAGTTGATGGGGCCGTAGGCGTTGCCGACGACGACCTTGCCGTTGGTGCGGTCGACGGTGTAGGCGATGCCGTTCCGGTCGAAGTGGGCCAGCAGCTTCTGGCCGCCCTTCTCGAACAGGACGTTCTCGTTCACGCCGTCGTAGTCCCACTCATCGTGCGGGGTCATCTGGTAGATCCACTTCGCCGCGCCCGTGGTCGGGTTGCGGGCGAAGATCGACATCGACCACTTGTTGTCGCCGGGGCGCTGGTCGGGGTTCCACGAGCCCGGGTTGCCGACGCTGTAGTAGAACAGGTCGAGTTCCGGATCGTAGGTGTACCAGCCCCAGGTGGTCCCGCCGCCACGCTTCCACTCGTCGCCCTGCCAGGTGCTGATGCCGAGGTCCTTGCCCTTGTGCGAGGGGTAGTTCGCGTTGGCATCGCCGGTGAGCAGCACTTCGCTGTCCGGGCCGGTGGAGTAGCCGGTCCAGAGGTGCTTGCCGGTCGCCACGTCGAACGCCGACACGCGGCCACGGACGCCGAACTCACCGCCGGAGATACCGGTGATGACGATGTCCTTGATCACGATCGGGGCCACGGTGATGGTCGCGCCATCCTTGTAGTCCTGCGCCTCGACCTGGGTCGGGGAGGACTTCGGGTGCCGCGCCTTCCACAGCTCCTTGCCGGTCTTCGCATCGAGCGCGATCAGGTCGCCCTGGAGCGCGTTGATGAAGATCTTGCCGCTCTGGTGATACGCGGTGCCGCGGTTCACCAGGTCGCAGCACGCGATCGGGATCGCGTCGGCGGACTGATTCGGCACGTACTTCCAGATCTGCGGCGCGCCTTCCTTGGACAGGTCGAGCGCGTACACGATGTTCGGGAAGGACGTGTGCACGTACATCACGTTGCCGACGACGAGGGGGTTGCCCTCGTGGCCGCGCAGGGTACCCGTCGAGAACGACCACGAAGCCTTGAGGTTCGCGACGTTCGACGTGTTGATCTGGGCCAGCGGGCTGAAGCGCTGCATCGAGTAATCGCGCCCGGGCATCTGCCAGTCGCCTTCCGGGGCGTTACGCGTCCACGCCCCCGAACGCGCCTGGGCATGGGCCGACACTGCGAGGAGCGACAGCCCCGCGCACAGCCCGCCAGACAACATCTTGCGGGTAATACGGTTCATATGATGACCTCATGATGAAGGGTGACAGCAGCCCTCACGGGTTGCTGACTGCGCGGGGGGCCACCGGGGCGATCGCGCCGGCGTTCGCGATCGTGTCCCGGCTTTTCCCCGAGTCTCGTTGCTGCACCTGCGACCTGCCTGAAAACACCAACGGCCACCCGGGAACCTGGTCCCGAATGGCCGTGCTATGCCGTCGCTCCACCTGCGCGCCAATTCCAATTAGTTCCATTCTGGAACGTATTGCAGGCACGCCAAGGCCGGTTGCGCCAAGGATCCCCACCTACCGGCTGCTGCCGGGAGGCGGAGACACCACACCCATGAATCGCGACGCTGGAACCGGAGAATCCCACGGCAATCCTCACATCGGCACGACACCAAGCCCCGGACAACCGGAGCCACGGTGAGGTCGGCATGTGGATGATTGAAGCGGGCTTGTTATCGGTCGGGGAGGGGAGCCCCGACTGTTGCGGCCCCACCGAACTAGCTGGTAGTACCGTTCATCCGCTCCGAAGTTCCCGGACCGGGACCCCGGCGGAAAGCGGAGGGTCAGTATACAGCCCGCCGTATAACCTGTCAATCAGTTTGGAACCCCCGGCCGGACTAGGCTCCGACCCCGGTCCACTCACTGCTCACCAGGGCGCCCCGCTCGGAAAACGGGGTCTCGAGCACCGTGCCCCGGCCCCCCAGCCAGGCCCGGACCCGCTGTCCCAGGTCCTGGGCCGCCTCCTCCTGCGGCACCAGCCCGTAGACCGTCGGGCCCCAGGAACTCTGCCCCACCCCGGCCGCCCCGAAGGCTCCCATCCGTTCCACCAGCGCCTCGGTGGGCCCCTGGGAGAAGGCCCCTCCCTGCGCAGGGGCGAACCACCCTCCGGTGATCCGCTGGACCTCCGTCAGGGCCGCGCCGAAGGCGGTCAGGTCGGCGTCGGCCAGGGCCGGGAGCAGCTGCATCAGGACCAGGTGGGCCACCCGCTCCACCTCCCGCTCCGACGGCGGGGGCAGGTCACGGAAGGCTGCCGCTTCCGCGCTGCCGGACAGGCCGGGGTGTCCCTCCGGGATCGCGATGACGCAGCGCCAGCTCGGCGGCATCGGCAGGCGGGAGATGAGCGGCGCGACATCCCCCCCGGCCCGCCGCCCGCCCTCCAGCACGAACCCGCCCAGGGCAAAGGTCCAGGTCCCGATGGCCGAGCGCTGTCCCCGGCCAACCGCCCGGGCCAGGGTGAGCGGGTCGGACGGGAGGCCGAACAGCTCCGCCAGCGCCCGGGCCACGGTGAGGGCCATCTGGGTGCCGGACCCGAGGCCGGCATGCGCCGGGATGGCCCGCAGCACCCGGAGGTGGGCACCCGCCGCGATCCCGGTGGCGGCCAGGTAGCGCTGGGCGAACTCCAGCGCC
The DNA here is from genome assembly GCA_044221045.1 of Gemmatimonadales bacterium. Classification (GTDB taxonomy): domain Bacteria; phylum Gemmatimonadota; class Gemmatimonadetes; order Gemmatimonadales; family GWC2-71-9; genus JADJOM01. The sequence continues at coordinate 13,522 of JBGAPX010000033.1, read as the reverse complement.
CGGCCGGCGTCGGGCCCCTCGGCGGTCAGCCGGTCGTGGCGGGTGGCCTCGAGCACCAGGCTCGGCGACGGCACCGCGGCGCCGATGCCGCCGAAGCGGCGCCCGCGATGGCCCCGCAGGTCGAGGATGCCGAAGTGAAGCCGCGCGGGCGCCTCGACGGTCACTCGGACCGGCAGGCCGGGGGGACGGGTCATCGGGCCGGCGCCTCCGCCGCGCGGCCGGCCACCCAGGCGGTGAGCAGGGCCATGGCCTCGCGTTCGCGCGGGCCGGCGGTCTTGTCCACGATCACCTGCAGGCGGGCGTACTCCGCGGCGATCTCGGCGGCCGGGAGCAGGTGGGTGCGGGTGGCCAGGATCGCGGCCTCGAGCACCGCGTGGCGGGCGCGGTTGAAGCCCAGGAACTCGCGGCGGCTTCCCCGGTGCACTACCCGGGTGGTGATCCGGCTGCGGGGTGGCGTGGCGTCGAGCGCGGTGACCTCCACCTCCCGCCAGCTGCACGCGGCCTCCAGCACCCGGCCGGCCACCCGCTCGGCGGGGACCGACGGCGGGGCGTCGGCGGCGGGATGATGGATGACCGCCTGGGCAAAGAGCAGCGCGTCGTCCGTGAGGTGCACCACCGCCACCCCGGTGGCCGCGAGGTTCCGGAAGGTCGCCGTCTCGAGGAACGGCTTGATCACGATGGTCTCCTCGCCCCACTCGACGCCCATGGGGGCCACGTTGAGCGCCCCGGCGGCATCCTGGGTGGTGAGCAGCGTCTCGATGATCATCGGGGCTCCGGCGGGCTCAGGGCAGCGGGTCGCCGAGCAGGTGCCGGCGCAGGAAGTCCACGGTGGCGTAGAACTGGAAGTCCACGTTGGCCTTCTTGCGGAAGCCGTGGCCCTCATCCCGCGCCAGCAGGTACCAGACCGGGCCGCCGTTGCGCTCCACGGCCGCCACCATCTGCTCCGCCTCGCTGCGCGGCACCCGAGGGTCATTGCCGCCCTGCACCACGAACAGCGGCCGGGTGATCCGGTCGGCCCGGTGCAGCGGAGCGATCGACTCGAGGTAGGCCCGCATGGCCGGGTCGCGCTCGTCGCCGTACTCCACCCGGCGCAGGTCGCGCCGGTAGCTCTCGGTGTGTTCCAGGAAGCTCACGAAGTTCGAGATGCCCACCACGTCCACCGACCCGCGGATCCGGTCATTGTAGAGCGTTGCCACCGCGAGGGTCATGTAGCCGCCGTAGCTCCCGCCGGTGACCATCACCCGGCTGGCGTCGAGGCCGGGCCGGCCCGCGATCCAGTCGAGCAGGGCGCCGATGTCCCGCACCGAGTCCTCACGCCGCATGCCGTTGTCGCGCTTGACGAAGGTCTTGCCGTACCCGGTGGAGCCGCGGACGTTCGGCAGCAGGATCGCGACGCCGAGCTCCATCAGGAAGTAGTTGGTGCGTCCGAGGAAGCCGGGAGTGGACTGGCCCTCGGGGCCGCCGTGGATCGAGATGAGCACGGGGCGCGGTCCGGCGAAGCGGGCCGGGGGGCGGTAGAGGAAGCCCGAGAGTTCGAGTCCGTCGAAGCTGGTCCAGTGGACCAGTTCCGGTTCCGGCAGCGCGGACGCATCGAGGCCGCCGGTCTCGCTCTCGGTCCAGCGCGTCAGCGCGCCCGTCGCTGGGACGAGGCTGTAGGCGTCGGCGGCGGTGCGGGCGCCGCTCAGCGTGAAGGCCAGCTCGCCGCCCTGCGGTCGCCACTCGAGGCCGCCGAGCAGGCCCACCGGCAGCCCGGGCACGGCGCGGAGCCGGCCGCTCCGGGTCTCGAGCAGGGAGAGGCGCGAGCGTCCCGCCTCATTGGCCACCAGCGCCACGGTCCGGCCGTCGGGACTGAGCGCGAACTCGCCGATGTCCCAGGGGATCGCCGGGGTCAGCACCGTGATCCGCCCGCTGGCCAGGTCCTGGCGCACCAGCTGCAGGAACTCGCTCCCCGCGTCGCTGGTGTAGTAGATGGACCGCCCGTCGGGACTCCACCGGGCGCGGCCGCGGGCCACGGTGTCGCCCGGGGCGTCGGGGGTGAGCAGGGTTCGCGCGCCGGTGGCCAGGTCCACGCGCCACAGCTGCGCCTGGTTCACCGACCGGCCCTCCCGGACCAGCAGCGCCCCGTCGTCGGGAGCCCAGTCCTGTACGCTCCACCCGCCACCCTCGACCTCGAGCACGCGGCGGTCGCTGGCGGGATCGCGCGGGTCCATCACGTACAGGTCGCGGTCGGCGCTGTTGCGCCGGGTAGAGCCGTAGGCGATCCGGTCCCCCTTCCGCGACCACCGCACCCCCCCGTTCTGCGACCGGCCGTCGGTCAGCAGCGTCACCCGGCCGCCCGGGACCTCCTGCCGGTAGAGCTGGCTGAACTCGTTCCCGCCGGCGTCACGGCCGAGCACCAGGAAGCGGCCATCGGGCGACCAGGCGGCCTCGCCCACCGGCTCGTCGAAGAAGGTGAGCTGGGCGCGCGCCCCGCCGGGCGACGCCACCCGGTGCAGCTGTGCGGTATTGCCGAACCGGGTGCTGATGAGCAGCTCCCGCCGGAGCGGGTGCCAGTCCACCACGGCCGCGCTGCGGAACTCGGTGTAGCGGCGCACGTCCTCACGCAGTGCCGCGGGCAGGCCGGGGATGCCGCGCAGCACCAGGTTCTCGGCCGGGACGACCGTGTCCGGGCGCTGGGCGGACAGCGGCGCCACGAGCAGCAGTGCCGCGAGCGCCAGGCGCGCCGGGGCCGGGGTGCTCATGGCGTGAGGACCTGGACCTGCACGTGGGAGGGATGGCGCGCGCTCCGGTACACCCGGTGGGTCTGGGCGCGGAAGGCGGTGGCGGGCGCCTCGAAGATGTTGGGCACCCAGGTCTGGGGATTGCGGTCGTACGCCGGGAACCAGGTGCTCTGCACCTGCACCATGATGCGGTGGCCCTTCCGGAAGGTGTAGGCCTGCTGGTGCAGGTCCACCGTGAACGGGGCCACGCGGTTGGGTACCAGCGGGGCGGGGCGGTCCCACCCGGTGCGGTAGCGCCCGCGGAGGATGTCGCCGGAGACCATCAGCTGGAAGCCGCCCATCCGGGGCGCGAGCTGGCGCGCCGAGTCGGGGTACACGTCGATGAGCTTCACCACCCAGTCGGCGTCCTGGCCCGTGGTCGAGGCAAAGAGGTGCGCCACCACGTCGCCGGCGATGGTCAGGTCCGCCTCGAGCGGCTCGGTTTCCCACGAGAGCACGTCGGGGCGGTTGTGGGCCAGCCGCTGGTCCTCCACCTGCCAGGCGTACCAGCCCGAGCCGCGCGGGTGGTAGGTCTGCTGGATCGGGCGGGCGCGATAGGGCACCGGGTGCGCCGGGTCGGAGACGTAGGCGTCGAACGCCTCCGCCCCCGCGGGGGGGGCATCGAACGACAGCCGACCGTCAGCCCGGAAGTAGAGCTGGCGCGCCGGCGCCTCCGTCTTCGGCGGCCAGCGGTCGAACGCCTTCCAGTCGTTGCGGCCCGCCACGAAGAGCAGCGCTTCCGGCAGCGGCAGCCGGCCCTTGTCCTTGAGCCAGTAGGCGAACCAGGGCGCCTGCACCTGCTCGCGGAAGTAGGTCCCCGTGGAATCCTCGAAGCTGATCTTGCCCAGGCTGTCGCCGGCGCCCTGCCAGCCGCCGTGGTTCCACGGCCCCATCACCAGGTAGTTGATGCCCGCGGTGTCCAGCCGCTCCAGCGCCGCGTAGGTGGCGAGCGCGCCGTAGAAGTCCTCCTGGTCCCACCAGCCGCCCACGGTGAGCGTCGGCACCGAGAGTCGCGTCAGGTACGTGGGCAGCGAGCGCGCCTTCCAGAAGGCGTCGTAGGTCGGGTGGCGGGTGAAGTTGGTCCAGGTGGGCACCTTGCCCGCCAGCAGCGTCGTCAGGCGCCCGAGCGGACCCTGGGCCAGGTACCAGTCGTAGGTGTCGTACCGGGTGATGGGCAGCGGCACCGAGCCGTCGTTGGAGAGCTCCATGTCGGCGGCGTACTCGAAGCCGTACGAGAGCCGGAACGCGCCCTGGTGGAAGAAGTCGTCGCCCATCCAGGTGTCGGTCATGGGCGCCTGGGGCGAGACCGCCCGCACGGCGGGGTGCGGGTGGACGCCGGCCATCGCCGCGAGCCATCCCGGGTAGCTGATGCCGAGCACCCCGACCCGCCCGTTGTTGCCGGGTACCTGGTGCAGCAGCCACTCGACCGTGTCCCAGGTGTCGGTGCTCTCGTCCACGCCCTTCGGGTCGCTGTTCTCGTGCAGCGGCCGGTTCATGACGAACGTGCCCTCCGAGCCGTACCGGCCCCGGATGTCCTGCAGCACGACCAGATACCCCTCGGCCACCAGTTCCTTGAGGTAGGCCTGGAAGTACCGCGCCGCCCGCCCGGCGATGCCGTACGGGGTGCGGACCATGAGGAAGGGCAGGGCCTCGTCGTGCCCCGCGGGGCGGTAGATGAGGGTGTGGAGCCGGGCGCCGTCCCGGGTCGGGATCATGGCCTCCCGCACCTCGAAGCCCGGGACCGAATCGGCGGCCGCCTGGGCCGAAAGCGGCACGGCGAGCAGGGTGAGCAGCAACGTGAATGCGCGACGCATGTGGGGATTCTCTCGTGGAGTGCCGTACCGCCTTACCGCCTTACCGCCTTACCGCACCCGCTGCGACGACGGCGGCGCGCTGCCCAGGTCCGGGCCCTCGTCCAGCGACGGCACGGAGGCGCCGTCGGCGCGGTCCGGGACCCGCACGCCCCGCCCGCCCGTGAGGAACCAGTCGAGCATCCGGTACCCGTACTCGGTGAGCACGGACTCGGGGTGGAACTGGACCCCCACCACCGGGTGGGTCCGGTGCGCCACCGCCATGATCTCGCCGTCGTCGGCGGTGGCCGTGACCCGGAGCTCCGGCGGCAGCGACGCCGGGGCGATCACCAGCGAATGATAGCGGGTGGCCACCAGCGGGTTCGGGAGCCCGGTGAACACCGAGGTGCCGTCGTGCCGGATCATCGAGGTCTTGCCATGCATCGGCCGGCCGGCGCGGACGATCTCCGCCCCGTAGGCCGCGCCGATGGCCTGGTGGCCCAGGCAGACGCCGAGGATGGGGATCGCCGGGCCGAACCGGCGGATGAGCTCCACCGAGATCCCCGCCTCGGCCGGGGAGCAGGGACCGGGCGACACGATGATGTGCGTGGGCGCGAGCGCGGCCACCTCGTCGGGCGTGATCGCGTCATTGCGGTGCACCACCGGCGCCTCGCCCAGCTCGGCCACGTAGCGCGCCAGGTTGTAGACGAAGCTGTCGTAGTTGTCGAGCAGCAGGATCATGGGGTCACCACGCCGCCGGCCAGCGCCTGGATGAGCGCGCGGGCCTTGTGCAGCGTCTCCTGGTATTCGCCCTCGGGGTCGGAGTCGGCCACGATCCCGCCGCCGACCGAGAAGGTGACCCGGCCCCCGGCCGCCACGAAGGTACGGATGACGATGCTGGTGTCCATGGCGCCCGTGACGCTGAGGTAACCGATGGACCCGCAGTAGATCCCGCGCCGGGAGGGCTCGAGCTCGGCGATGATCTCCATGGCCCGCACCTTGGGCGCCCCGGTGATGCTCCCGCCCGGGAACGCCGCCGCCAGCAGGTCGGTGGCGTCCCGGCCCGGCGCCAGCGCGCCGGTCACGGCCGACACCAGGTGATGCACGGTGCGGTGCCCCTCCAGCGCGAACAGCTCGGGCACCCGCACGCTGCCCGGCCGGCACACCCGCGAGAGGTCGTTCCGGAGCAGGTCCACGATCATCAGGTTCTCGGCCCGGTCCTTGGGGCTGTCCACCAGGGCGCGGGCCAGCGCCGCGTCGTGCTCGGGCGAGACCCCCCGGGGCCGGGTGCCCTTGATGGGGCGGGTCTCCACCTGGCCCGTCGGCTCCACGCGGAGGAAGCGCTCCGGCGAGGCGCTGGCCACGCCGATCCCGTCGAATTCGAGGTAGGCGGCGAACGGCGCCGGGTTCAGGTGGCGGAGCCGCCGGTACAGCCGCCAGGGGTCCTCCTCCAGCGGGCTCTCCAGGCGCTGGCTCAGGTTGGCCTGGAAGATGTCGCCGGCCACGATGTAGTCTACCACCCGCTGCACCGCGTCGAGGTAGCCCCGGTGCGTGAAGGAGGACCGGAGCCCGATGCCCCGGGCGAACTCCGTCCCCTCGACCGGGTAGGCCGGCGCCGCCGGAGCGCCGCGGGGCGGGCTGCTCCACACCCGGCCGGTGGCGCCGCCGCTCGGGCCGGCGAGCTGGCGCCGCACCCACTCGAGCCGCTCCGCGGCCCGAGCGGCCTGGTCCGCGCCCCGGGCCGGGAGTCCGGTGGAGACGATCCACGCGCGCCCCGCGGCGTGGTCCCAGGCGAGGACCCAGTCGTACAGGCCGAGCACGGCGTCCGGCAGCGCCAGGTCGTCGTAGCGGGTCGGCGGGATGCGCTCGAGCACCGCGCCGTAGTCGTAGGCGAGGTAGCCCGCGAGCCCGCCCTGGAACGGCGGCAACCCTGGCACCGCCTCGGCCCGGCACCGCCCGAGCAGGGACCGGGCCTGGGCCAGCGCGGACGGGGTGGCGGGCCCGCGGGTCCGGATCACCTCCGACGGCGCTGCCATCAGGAACGAGTGACGGCCATGACGCTCCGGGTCCGCGGCGCTGTCGAGGAAGAGCAGGTGCGGCTGGCCCAGGAACCGCTCCGCCGTGGCCACCGGGTCGGGAGCGGGGAGCAGCTCCTCGACCAGCGGGAGCTCAGGCATCCGGCGCTCCACCCGCGGGGCGCGGGCGCGCCGTGGGCCGGAAGTGCTCCCGGTTCGGATCGTCGTCCGGCGTGAGGTAGCCGAAGCTGAGCGCCCCCTCCTGGCGGTAGGTCTTGCCCAGTTGGATCGCGAGCCGGGCCTTGGCCAGCTCCTTCCCGAGGTAGAACCCGTGGGAGCCGTCGGTGACGCCGAGCTGCTCGAAGATGGCCTGGATGTCGGTCCCGCGGACGAAGCGCTCGTGGTTGAAGACGGTGATGACCTCGCGGTCGGCGAAGATCCGGAAGTTGGAGTCCCGCACCTGGGCCTGGACCTCCCGCAGCTCGGCCTCGCTATACTCGAGAATCCGGGGGTCCTTCACCGTGACCAGCCGGTCGTCCACGTGCTTGGGCGTCGTCTTCTGGGTGACGGCGTAGTGCATCAGCCGACGCGCGATGTCGATCTCGCGCACCGCGCCCCGCGCCCAGGGGATCACCTCCGTGGTGAGCACCGCCCGCACTCCCACCTCCTGGCACACCGCCAGCAGCAGCGCGTGCATCCCGGTGGTGTCGGCGCTCGTCAGCTCGGTGATGTTCCCCACCCCCATGAGCTGCGGCACCCCGGGGTAGCGCCGGTGGATCTCGGCGTAGCGCTCCAGCGACGCCATGAACCCGAACCCGATCGGCTCGATGATCGGGTCGATCAGCCAGGGCACCCCGGCCCGTTCCAGCGCGGCGAGCGTGGGCTCGAGCGTCTCGAGCCCGGCGCCGAAGTCCGGGATGGCCACCGCCCGGGCGCCGGTGCCGCGGAGGTCCTCGATGACCTCGCGGTTCGAGCCGTTGATGCTGAGCACGCATTCCGCGCCCGCTGCGACGGCCGCCCGGATCTCCTCCCGGTCGAAGCTGTCGACGCTCACCCGCATCCCCAGCTCGCGCAGCTCGCGCACGACCTCACCCAGGTGCGGGAAGGGCACGCCCGGGGTGCAGCCGATGTCGATCAGGTCCGCGCCGGACGCCTGGAAGTAGCGGGCCTCCGCCCGCAGCGCCTCCCGCTGCCACCGCGGCGCGTTGTTGATCTCGGCCAGGATCTCGATGTCGTAGGCGCCGTAGTCGCGCGCCGCGGCCTCCTGCCCGAAGTACCGCGGGATGTCGCGCAGGTCCTTGGGCCCCCGCTCGGCGCGCACGCCGAAGCGCTCGGTGAGGATCGACAGGTCGCCTTCGGCGAGGCCGGGGAGGAGGATGAGGTCGGTGCCGGGCGGCACGGTGAGGAACCGCGCGATCCACGGCGTCGTGAGCAGCGCCGCGACGGTGATCCGCAGCACCGCCACCTCCACCGCGAAGGGGGGCTGCATCTCCGCCAGCACCCGCCGGAGCGCCGGCTCCGCCAGCTTGCCGGTGACGAAGAGGACGCGGGTGGGCGCCACTAGCGCGGGTCGCCCCCGCGGACCCACTTGTTGGGCGTCCCCTCGAGCGCGCCGCCGCTGGGCTTCCACAGCACGGTGTCCTCGATCCTGCGCGCCAGCTCCCAGTCCTTGTCGGTGATGCCGCCGGCCGAGTGGGTCTGCAGCTTCACCCACACCTTGGCCCATGTCACGGTGAGGTCGGGGTGGTGGTAGGCCGCCTCGCTGAGGAAGCCGATGGTGTTCACCAGCGCGAGCGTGGTGAGCCAGCCGTCGGTCTTGTACTGGCGCCGGATCCAGCCGTCCTCGTAGTACCAGCCCGGGAGCGCCGCCAGCCGGGTGGCGATCTCGGTCTCTGTGTAGGTGCGTTCCTTGTCTGCCATGCGCCCTCCCGGTATGGTGCGTTCCCGCGATCCAGGCGACGGCACCGTCGTGCCGCCGAGCCGCCGAGCCGCCCAGCCGTCTACATTACATCCCCGCCGTTCACCATCAGCAGCTGCCCCGTCACGTACCGGGCCTGGTCCGAGGCGAGGTAGATGGCCGCCGCCGCCACGTCCTCCGGGGTGCCCCAGCGGCCCAGTGGCACCTGGCCGGCCACGCGGTCCCGGAAGGCCTGCGGGGCGCCGCTGCCGAAGGCCGTGTCGATCCACCCCGGTCCGAGGATGTTCACCCGGATGTGGGGCGCCACCGAGCGGGCCAGCGCGCGGCTGAAGGCCAGCACGCCGCCCTTCACCGCGGCGAAGAGCTCGGGATTCTCCCCCGCCATCCCCTGGAGCACCCGGTCCCAGGACATGTTGATGATGACGCCGCCGCCCGGCTGCTGCTGCATCAGCTCGGCGGCCGCCCACGAGGCTTGCATGGTGCCCTTGAGGTCGACCGCGAGCAGCAGGTCGAGCTTGGCCTCGCGGGACAGCCCGGCCCCGGCGCCGGTGAGCACGTCGGCGCCGGCATTGTTGATCCAGGCGTCCACCCCGCCGAGGGCGGCCCGCGCCGCGGGCGCCAGCCGGGCGACGCTCTCCGGGTTGGCGAGGTCGGTGTGCAGGTGGGTGGCGCGGCGGCCGGTGGCGCGCGCCTCCGCGGCCACGGCCTCCGCCCCCGCGAGGTTGGCGCGGTAGGTGAGCAGCACGTCCGCGCCGGCCCGGGCCGCGGCCAGGACGATGGCGCGGCCGATCCCGCTCGAGCCCCCGGTCACGAGGACCCGCTTGCCGGTCAGGGAATGGCCCGCGGAGGGAATGGCGTTGTCGGCGGCCATGGCAGGGCGTAACATACCGGGGCGGGCCGACCGAACAAGGGAGCGCGCGGGTGCGACTGCTGGTGAGTGTGCGGGATGCGGGCGAGGCGCGGGCGGCCCTCGCCGGGGGCGCCGACATCATCGACGCGAAGGACCCCGCGCGCGGGGCCATCGGCGCCGTGACCACCGAGGCGCTGGCGGCCATCCGGGCGCTGGTCCCGGCGGAGGTGCGCCTGAGCGCCGCGCTGGGTGACGTGGGCACCTACGACGACATCGCGCGGGCGATGGACCGCGTCGCGGTGCCGCTCACCTTCGTCAAGCTGGGGTTCCACGGCGTCCGCGACGCCGGCCTGGCGGAGGACCTGCTGCGCGAGGCGGTGCGCCGCGCCGTCGGCCTGCCGGGGCGTCCCCGCGTGGTGGCGGTCGCCTACGCCGACGCTGCCCGGGTCCACTCCCTGCCCCCCGATGCCTTCCAGTACTTCGTGCCCGAGGCGGGCGGCGATGGCTTGCTGGTGGACACCTGCCTCAAGGACGGACAGCACCTCTTCGACTTCCTCGATCCCGAGGCGCTCGCCGCGCTTGCCAGTGCCCTTGCCAGCCACGAGATCCCGCTGGCGGTGGGCGGCAGCCTCGGCCTGGCCCACGTGCGCGAGGCGAGCGAGGCGGGGGCGGCGGTCTTCGGGGTCCGCGGGGCCGTCTGCCGCGGCGGACGCAACGGGATCGTGGATGACGGACTGGTCCGTGACCTGGCGCAGGCCATTCGGCTGGAGCGGGCGCGCACCGTCGACTGAGCTACGCCGTCGCGAAGGCTTCCGCCCCCACGATCCGCACGGTCATCCCCGCGGGCGCCACCTTCGGGAACCAGCCGTCCACCAGTTCCTCGCCCCCGGCCACCGGCTTCACCAGCAGCAGCTCCTCGGCGCCGAGCAGGGTGGCCAGGTAGGCCGCGAGGCTGTCGCTGGTCACTTCCCAGCGGTGTGGCAGCTCGTCGGTCGCGCGCAGCCAGCGCGACGGAGCCAGCACCGGCACCACCCCGTCGCGATGCGCCTGCAGCACCCCGGCCCGGTCCTCGACCAGGCGGCTGCCGGGGACCGCGCCCGCCACCACCCAGGCATACTGGTCCATGGCCAGGATGGCCATCCAGTGCGCGGCGGTGGGGCTGAGGCCGTGGGCCGCATCGAACCGGCGCACCTGGTCGGCGAAGGGTCCGCCGCCGGGAATCACCACCAGCGGGCGCGCCGCGCCCAGCCGGGCCACCGCCTGGCCCACCCGGGGCAGCAGCCCGGGGGTGGCCAGCAGGCCGCCACCTACCTTCACCACCGTCAGCATCCGCTGCCCGCCGCGTCGGCCCGCATGCCGGAATATCTCGCCCGACCCGGCGGGCGGGACAGGGGCGCCTGCTCGCCCAGCCCACCTTCCCGGAGTAACTTCTTGCCACGATGGAGCTGATCCCCGTCCTCGACCTCCTGCGAGGCCAGGCCGTCCACGCCCGCGCGGGCCAGCGCAAGACCTACCGGCCGGTCCAGTCCGCGCTCCTTCCCGGGCGCGTGGGCGACGCCGTCGCCCTGGCGCGCGCCTACCACACGATGCTGGGCGCCTGGCGCTGCTACGTCGCCGACCTCGACGCCATCGAGGGGTGGACCCCGCAGGTGAAGGTGATCCGTGCCCTGGCCGACCCGGAGCACGGCTTCGGCGAGGGCTTGCTCGTGGACGGGGGCGTCGCGACGCCCCGGGCGGCGGAGGCGCTGCTCGAGGCGGGGGCGTCGACGATCGTGGTGGGGCTCGAGACCCTCAAGGGCTTCCGCGACCTCAAGGCCATCGTCAAGGCGGTCGGCGGGCACCGGGTGGTGTTCAGCCTGGACCTGCTCGACGGCAAGCCGGTGCAGCGCCGCACCCACCGCATCTCGACCCAGGACGCGGTCGGGCTCGAACTGGGCGCGCGCGCGGCCGAAGCCGGCGTGTCGGCGCTGGTGGTGCTGGACCTGGCGCTGGTGGGGACGGGCTCGGGCCCGAAGAACCTCGACCTGCTGGAAGGCCTCAAGCGGCTGGTGGGGCTGCCGGTCTACGCCGGCGGGGGGGTGCGCTCCACCGAGGACCTCAAGGTACTCGAGGAGTCGGGCTGCGACGGCGCCCTGGTCGGCTCCGCCATCCACACCGGCGCCATCGCGCCGCCCGCCTGACCTCAGATGGCCAGGCGGTAGGTCGCCGACTGGCCGAAGCTCTCCTCCACTTCCATCTCGATCGCGGTCAGGTTGCGGATGCCCATCGCCGCGAGCTCCTCGCGCGTCCGGTGGGCAAAGTACTGCGCGATCATCTCCGCCGTCGTGTTCTCGATCGGCATCATGGCGCAGTCCACCAGCGGGAAGGTGTAGGTGTGCTCCCCGAAGTAGTCCACCAGCCGGTGCTTCCCGTCCTCCCGGAAGCCCAGCTTCGGGTTCTTCATCGGGAGCAGCACCTTGTGGTCGATCTCGTCGGTCAGCTTGCGGACGATCTTCTTGAGGATCGAGAAGTCGACCACGAAGAGGCACTCGTCGTCCACGCTGCCCTCGACGGTCACCCCGACGCGGTAGTTGTGGCCATGGAGGGTCTCGCACTGGTGCCCGCGGAACGTGATGAAGTGGGCGGAGCTGAAGACCAGGTAGTCCTTGCTGACGGTCACCTTGAAGTCACTGCGCACGGTCAGTCCTCGGAGTCCCGGCCACCCACCCGTCCTCGATGAGCACGGCGAACAGGGCGGCGGCGGTCAGGTCGGCGGTGGTGCCGGGGTTGCGTGAATTCTGCGTGTCGCGGAGGCTCGCGTCAAACACGGCCAGCGCGGCGCGGCCCGCCTCGTCGCGGAGCCCGCCGGCCGCCAGCACCCCGGCGGCGCGGGCGCGGACCTCGGCGGCGGCTGCCGCCCCGAGCTTCCGGGCGATGAGCGTGTCCGGCTGGTGCGCCAGCAGCGTGAGGAAGGTCTCGACCGTCGCCCCCTCCCAGTCCAGCCCCGCGGCGCGGGCCGCGCGCACCGCCGGCAGGCCGACCTCGAACGTGACCCGGAAGCCGCTGGCGTACTCGGCCGCGATGGCATCCCGCTCTGCCGCCAGGCGCATCGCCTCCAACAGGGTGACACTCGGGGCCGCGGCGAGGTCCTGCTCGGCGGCGTGGCCGAGGCCGCCCGGACGCGCCTCCCGGATGCCGACGTAGGCCTCCGCCGCGTCGGTCACCGTGGTGTGCCGCAGCACGGTCCGGAGCCCATCCCGCAGCACGCCGGACAGCGCCGCCGCGCGGGCCAGCGGGGTCAGCAGCAGGATGATCCCGAGGTTGGTGTTGGCGTTGGTCCACCGCCGGGTGGCCCGCACCGCGTCGCGGATGGTCTCGCCCAGCGGCCGCTGGCCCGCCTGGGCCAGCACCGGCCCGATGGCGACGGCGCTCGCCACGAAGTCCTCGTACCGCATGTCCCGGAAGGGGCGTCCCGGCGCCACGTTGCCCGGCTTGGGCGCGCTGGCCTCGAGCAGGCAGGCGAGGGTGGTGCAGGCGGCGAGCTCGGACGGGGGCGTGCTCATGGCCGGTGCGCCTGCAGCAGCTGGTCGACCACCGCGCCGGCCACGTCGATGCCGGTGGCCCCCTGCAGTCCCTCCCAGCCGGGGATGCCGTTGACCTCGAGCACGTAGACCGTGCCGTCGTCCGCCGGCAGGAGGTCCACCCCGGCGTACTCGGCCCCCACCGCCTGCGCGGCGCGGAGCGCCAGGTCGGCCCACGCGGGGGGGAGCGTGATGGCGGTGGCCCGCCCCCCGCGCGAGACGTTGGTGCGCCAGCCGTCGGCGCGGCGCTCGATGGCGCCGAGGACCCGGTCGCCCACCACGAAGGCGCGCAGGTCGCGGCCGCCGTGGGGGATGAACCGCTGCACGTAGAACACGCCGCGGATCGCCTCGATGGCGCGGAACACCCGCCACGCCATGTCCTCGTCGCTCACCCGGCTCATGCCGAGGCCCATCGAGCCGAAGAGGGGCTTCACCACCACGTCGCCCATGGCGTGGAAGGCGGCGAAGGCGTCCTCCACCCGCTCGCAGGCCACCGTCTCCGGGGTGGGCAGCCCGGCACGCTCGAGGAGCGCGCTGGTCCACGCCTTGTCCACGGTGCGTTCGATGGCGCGCGCGGTGTTCATCACCCGCACCCCGTCCTCCGCCAGGCGGTGCAGGGTGTCCACCCGG
>JBGAPX010000170.1:0-3886 GCA_044221045.1 Gemmatimonadales bacterium | reverse complement strand
AGGCGGGTCTGGGCCAGCGTGGTCTCCGCCTGCGCCAGGGACAGCTCCGCGATGCCCACCAGCCGGTCCGTCAGCACCGCGTCGAAGTAGGCCTCTGTCACGTCCATGCGCGCCTGGGCCTCGGCGGCGGTGAGCCCGAGTCGGGCCACCTTGCGCCCCGCCACCGCCGCCCGCGGACGGCCCTTCAGGATGGCGCTGCTGAAGAGCACCTGGCTGAACTGCAGGCCGAAGTTGTACTGGTTCTTCCGGCCGAAGGGCAGGTTGCTGAGCGCGGCGAAGGGATTGAGCGCCGACAGGCACTCGACCGTCCGCTCCAGGCTGTCCACCCGGGAACCGACGGGAAGGGACGGATCGGCGCTGAACCGGTTGCAGAACGTGGTGGCGGTGGTGTCAACACTCCCGGACCCGGTGCTGAACTGCGACTTGAGCGTCCGGGTGTAGGTCGCCGTCCCGGTGAGCTGCGGCAGGAGGTCCGCCCGGACTTTCTTTACCTCGCCCTCGGCCCGCTGGATGTCCGCCCGGGCGATGGCCACGCCGTCGCTCGCCGGGAGGGCCAGCTCCAGCGCCTCGTCGAGGGAGAGCGGTCGCGGTGCCGGCGCCTGCCCGGCGAGCGGGGCGGCGGTGAGGAGGCAAACGGCCAGGATGAGACGCCTCATGGGCGTGCCCCCCGGGCAGCCGCCTTGAAGCCCACGCTCTGCAGGAGCAGCAGGACATACTGGTGGATGACCACCTCCGGCGAGGGCAGGTTCTCGCCGAAGTGATCCCGCCAGGTGGCGTGCGTCAGGATGGCGCCGAGCAGCATGCCCGCCGCCGCGTCCGCGACGAACTCACCCTCGGCGACGCCCAGGACCCGCAGCCGCTCGAGGTAGCCTGAGAGCTCCGCATGCTCATCGTGCGGTTCCTCGCAGATGCTGGGGGCGATCTCGGGATGCTCCAGCAGGTCGCCCATGACGCGGGAGATCAGGTGGCGGCCGGCGTACCAGCGCTGGTAGAGGTGCCACGCCCACCCGTCCAGCTCGCGGAGCGGGTCCGCCGGCTCCGCCAGGCGTGGCATCCCGTCCGGGCGCTGCACCCGGCCCAGTGCCGCCTTGATGAGGGCTTCCTTGGTGCCGAAGTGGCGGAAGAGGGTGACTTCGTTGACGTCGGCTTCCTGTGCCACCCGGCGGGTGGTGGTGCCGCGGAATCCCGCTTCGGTGTAGACGCGGGTCGCGGCGTCGAGAATGCGGTCTCGGATGTCTTGCATGGCGGGACAGGATAGCGGTCACGCCGTCTTGAAGCAAGTGGGTACTTGCTGGCTACTGTTCTGACGTGATTCCAGACAACTCCCGCCCGAGCGCGGCACCCAGGTCGGCCGGCGTGATCGGGTACCGCAGCAGGCCGTCGAGCGCCGGCAGCCCCGCGCCGGCATCAGCCGGGGCGTGCGCCGAGAGCAGCCCGAGGAGCCGCACGCCACGGGAGGAGGACCCGCCCTGTTCCCGCAGGGCGGCCACCAGCGCCGGGCCCTCGAGGCGGATCAAGTCCACGTCGAGGAGGACGGTGGCGCTGGGCGTGGTCTGCAGGCGCGTCAGCGCCTCGTCGCCACTGCCGACCACCGCCGCCTCGACCCCGAGCCCACGGATGGTCCGGGCCAGCAGGGCGCGCCGCACCGCATTGGCGTCGGCGACGAGGACCCGCTCCTGGGCCGGGGTCGTGGCAACGTGGTCCAGTTCGCGTCGCAGCGCGGCCAGGCGAACCGGTGCGTTGAGCGTTCCCATGCCCTCCCGATCGCCCTCGCTGCGGGCCTCCCGCATGCCCGGGCGCACCAGGCGGCAGAGTCGCGCGCGGGGCGGCACCCCGGCGCGGCCGGCATCCGGCGGCTGCACCAGCACCAGCAGGTCGCTGCCGTCGCCACGCTCGTCGCGGAGCTGGTCCCTGGCGGCGCTCCACTCCGTCACCACCCGGCATTCCACCCCGAGCTCGGCCGCCAGCAGCGACAGCGAGTCGGCGGTCCGGGCCTGGTCAGTGACCAGCAGTACCCGGCGCCGCGCCGGCGGCGGCATCCGGGTGGCGGCGGCCGTGACCGTCACCGGCACCCGGCACCAGAAGCGGCTGCCACGGCCCTCGACGCTGTCGTACCCGATCTCGCCGCCGAGCAGTTCGATCAGGCGCCGCGAGATGGCGAGGCCGAGTCCGGTGCCCCCGAAGCGGCGGGTGGTGGAACCGTCTGCCTGGGAGAACGACTGGAAGATGCGCCCGCGCGCCGACTCCGGGATCCCGATGCCGGTGTCCTCGACCTCCAGCCGGAGCGTCGCCTCCGCTTCCGCCCCCGGCACCACGGCCAGGCGGACCGTCACGCCGCCCGCCGCGGTGAACTTGATGGCGTTGCCGAGCAGGTTGAGGGCCACCTGCCGCAGCCGCACCGGATCCGAGATCACCCGCGCGGGCAGGCCGGCGGACGCCACCAGCGCGACCTCGAGGTCCTTCGCGGCCGCCTGCGGGGCGAGGAGGTCGACCGTTTCCTCGAGCGCCGTGCGCGGGTCGAACGGCTCGAGGTGCAGGTCGAGCCGCCCCGCCTCGATCTTGGAGAGGTCCAGGATGTCGTTGAGGATCGTGAGCAGGCCATCACCCGAGCTCTGGATGGTGCGCGCGAATTCCCGCTGTTCCTCGGTGAGCGGCGTCTCGAGCAGGAGACCGGTCATCCCCAGCACGCCGTTCATCGGGGTCCGGATCTCGTGGCTCATGTTGGCCAGGAACTCGGCCTTGAGCCGGGCCGATTCCTGCGCCGCGGAGAGGGCCTGGTCGAGGCGGGTGTTGGTCTCGGTGAGGGCCGCCTCGTTGGCGGTGAGGTCCTCGATGGCCTTCCGGATGCGCTGCTCCGCCGGCCGGACCACGAACCAGCCCAGCAGCAGGACGGTGGCCAGGATCGCCAGGGTGAGCACGATCTGGGTCACGCGCAGCGCGCGCATCCGCCCCAGGGATTCCGCCTGGTAGGCGGCGGCGATCGCTTCCGCCGAGCGGAGCACGGCGCCCGAGGACGCCACGACGGCCGAGGCATGGGCCGCCTCGGCCTGGCGGTCGGAGGTCGCCTGCAGCGATTCGGCGGCGCTCACCAGTAGCCGAAAGGATGGCTCGGCTGCCCGGAACAGGCGCTGCAGCTCGGGGGTGGGCTGGCCCGGCAGTCCCAGGGCGGGATCGCCGACCTGCAGCCCACGCTGCACCCGCACCAGGTCGGCCAGCGCCGTGCGCAGCACCGCCACCCGGTCCCAGCGGCCCGCCTCGCCGCTCTGGACCAGCCCGAGCGCCGCCGCGCTGACCCGCTGGCTCAGCATCCGCTGGCGGCCGGCGAGGTTCATCACCCGGCTGTCGCTGGTGGCGCGCGCGATGGCGCGTTCCATCGTCACGCCGGCGACGATCAGCGAGCACGCGATCACGAGCATCGCAATCAGGTATCCGGCCCGGAGCCGGCGGACCATCGCGCTCACGGGTGGGTCGTCCTGGTGGCCGGCCCGCGGGCCTCGCCGGCCTTCCCGGGGGGGAGTTGGGACTCCATCCTTGTGGTATCGGCCCCCACCGGGGCAATCCTGAATTCCGTCGAGGTGGTGTGCGCGTTCTGCTGCTGGCCCTCGCCGCGCTTGCGGCCTGCCGCGTTCCAGGTCCGCTGCGCCGGGCCGGGCTCGATTCCGCCACCACCCGCCCGCTCGAGGCGGCGCCGGTGATCCAGGGTCCCACCGTAGTGGCATTCTGGCTGTCGGCCACGGACACCCTCGCCGCCGGCGATGGGCTCGACCTGCTGGACGATTTCCGGGCCTACACCGCGCTGGTGGCGCCGGCGCTCGAGGACGCGGGCATCGCCCTCGAGGCCACGACCGCGGACTCGATCGTGGTCGAGATCGACGGGGGACCGCGG
>JBGAPX010000032.1:0-30315 GCA_044221045.1 Gemmatimonadales bacterium | reverse complement strand
CAGGGCATCTTCGCGCGGTCGGGCCAGATGCTCCGCTTCATGCGCAGCGGCCTGCTGGCCGGCGCCGGCACGGTCTCCAGCCAGCAGTGGCAGCTGGTGGACGTCTCCGCGCTCGCCGCCGAGATCGACGCCGGCAAGGTCCGGGTGGACGGCAGCGCCTGGTTCAACCGCGTGGTGGGCACCGCCACCACCGACACCCGCTTCGATGTCCGGGTGCTCGGCTACACCGGCACCCCGGCCGGCTTCCCCGGCAGCTACGCCAGCCCGGCCAGCGTGGTGGCCGGCACCGTGCTGACCACCGGCAACAGCTGGCAGCAGGTGGCCGTGGCCGACACGCTGCCGGCCGGCGTCCGCTATCTGGCCATGGAGATCTACGCCTTCGAGGATGTGCAGGATGACGCCGCGGACCCGGAATTCGACGGCCACTACGCCGAGGACGCGTCGCTGGTGCTGACGCTGCTGCCCTGACCCCGCGGGACCTAGTGCCCGCGCGGCTCCTGGGCCACGGTGTCGGCGGCGGCGCGGGGCACCCGGTCGCGGAAGCGCTGCCAGAGGACGATCGCCGCCAGCAGCGCCGGCACCGTGGCGATGGCCTCCTTCGGGATGGGCAGGCCGGCCTTGGACCCAAGCCCCATCGCGGCGCCGATCAGCACCACCCCGAGCACCGTGCGCAGCGTCCCGGCCGGGAGCCGGACCGACAGGTGACTCCCGACCCAGACGCCCGGCACCGACCCGATGAGGATGGTCCCGGCCAGCACGTAGTCCACGTTGCCCGCCACCACGTGCGCGATCGCGGCCGCCCACAGGAGGATGGCGGCGTGGAAGACGTCGGTGCCCACCACCCGGTAGGGGGTGAGCCGGAAGATCATGATCAGCCCGAGGGCGATGAGCGACCCGCTGCCCGCGGAGGTGATGCCGAGGATGAACCCGACGGCCAGCCCCAGCGCCACGGCCGCCACCTTGTGCCGCGCCTGCATGGGGACGGTGTCCCGCTCCCGGGCGATGAGCTGCTTGAGGAAGATGGCCCGGATGAGCGTCATCGCGCCGGTGAAGGCAATCGCCCCCGCGAGCAGGTAGAGCATGGCCTTCTCGAAGGCCGGCCCGCCGAGGTGCCGCTCCAGCAGCCCCACCACGTAGACCCCGCCGATGGCCGCCGGTACCGAGCCGACCGCCATCCAGGCGGAAAGCACGAAGTCGATGGTCCCCTGCTGCCAGTGCTTGATCCCGCCCACCGTCTTGGTCACCGCGCCGTATGCGAGGTCGGTGCCGACGGCGGTCACCGGCGGCGTGCCGACGAACAGCACCAGCAGCGGGGTCATCAGGGCGCCGCCGCCGATGCCGGTCATGCCGACCAGGACGCCGACCCCCAGCCCGAAGGCGATGACCAGCGCGGGATTGAAATTCACGGGCATTCCCCATGGGACAGGTAGGGTAAACGGGGCGGAACGCCCCGGAGGGGATGTCCCGACCCCCCACCCATTGGCAAGAGGCATGCCTCCCAGGGGCCCGGCGCCCGAACAACGACCGACATGGGCGGCCCGCGCCGCCGCCATGTGACACCCACCCATCCGACAGGCGATACTCCCGCGGGAAACCCGGCGCCCGAGGGTGCCGTACGACCCCTGTCTGCCCACCCGATGAGGCCGTCCCCGCATGCACGCGCACTCCCGACCGCTGGCCACCATCGCCCTGCTGGCCGCGGCCCTCGGCGTCACGCCCGTCCCCGCCGCGGCCCAGGCGGCACGGGCGATCCCCATCGACTACTACCGGCTGCCCAACGGCCTCCGGGTGGTCCTCTCCCGCGACACCACCGCGCCGACGGTCGCCGTCGGGGCGTACTACCACATCGGGTTCCGGAATGAACCGCGGGACCGCACCGGCTTCGCCCACCTCTTCGAGCACCTGATGTTCCAGGGCTCGACCAACCTCGGCAAGCTCGAGTTCATCAAGCTGGTGGAATCGAACGGCGGCCTGCTCAACGGCTCCACGCGGTTCGACTTCACCAACTACTTCGAGGTGGTCCCCGCGCACACCCTCGAGACCATCCTGTGGGCCGAGGCCGATCGGATGAAGGGGCTGGCGATCGACAGCGCCAACCTGAAGAACCAGCAGGAGGTGGTGAAGAACGAGGTCCGGGTGAACGTGCTTAACCAGCCGTACGGCTCGTTCCCGTGGATCGACCTCCCCATGACGGCCAACGAGAACTGGTTCAACGCCCACAATTTCTACGGCGACCTCGCCGACCTCGACGCCGCCACCCTCACCGACGCCGCGGCGTTCTTCCAGAAGTACTACGCGCCCAACAACGCGGTCCTCGCCGTCGTGGGCGACTTCGACCCGGCCCAGGCCCGGGCCTGGGTCCGGAAGTACTTCGGCGGCATCCCGGCCGTGGAGCTCCCCGCCCCGCCCGACCTCACCGAGCCGCGCCAGGTCGCCGAGAAGCGCGCCAGCCGCGTCGATTCCCTCGCCACCCGCCCGGCCCTCGGCCTGGCCTGGCACGTGCCGCCCCGGTGGACGCCGGAGTGGTTCGCCTTCGGGCTCATCGACCAGATCCTGGGGCAGGGGCGCGACGCCCGGCTGTTCGAGGCGCTGGTGCAGGAAAAGGGCTACACCGGCGACGTGAGCGCCGGCATCAACTGGGGACTCGGGCACCAGTTCAACTACCAGGGCCCGATGCTCTGGATGGTCTCGCTCTACCACGACGCGGACGTCAGCCCCGATTCTATCGTGGCGGCGGTGGACCGCGAGGTGCAGGCGCTGGTGGACCGGCCCGTCGACGCCGCCACCCTGGCGCGGGCCCGCACCAAGATGCGCGCCTCGCTCTATGACATCATGGAGAGCTTCTCGGGCTTCGGCACCCTCGACCTGCTGGCCTCCTTCGCGCTGTTCGACGACGCGCCGGACCGGGCCAACCAGCTCGAGGCCGGCTTCGCACGCGTCACGCCGGCCCTGATCCAGCGCACGGCCCGTGAGTACCTCCGGGCCGGCAACCGGACCGTCTACACCATCGTCCCCGGGGCCCGCCAGGCGGCCGCCGGCGACCCCCAGTGAGGAGCGGACCGATGCGATCCCGCCTGCTCGCCACCGCCCTCCTCCTGGCCGCGCTGCCGCTGGCGGCGCAGAAGGAGGCCCCGCCGGCCCCCGGCACCCCGAAGGACTTCCGGGTGCCGCCGCGGCGCACCATCACGCTCCCCAACGGGATGAAGGTGAGCTTCGTCCGCTACGGCACGGTGCCCAAGGTGGCGATCCAGCTCGACATCGCCACCGGCGGCATCGACGAGGCCGCCGACGAGGTGCAGCTGGCGGGCCTCACCGCCCAGATGCTGCTCGAGGGGAGCACCAGCCGCAGCGCCGGCCAGATCTCCCGCGAGGCGGCCGAGATGGGCGGTGGCCTCCGCGCCGGCGCCGGCGACGACGACTTCACCGTGGGCGGGGAGGTGCTGAGCGAGTTCGGCGACCGCTTCATCGCCCTGCTCGCCGACGTGGTGCAGCGCCCGCGCTTCGCCGAGTCCGACCTGGCCCGGCTCCGCGCCAACCTGCAGCGCGACAACGCCATCGCCCGGAGCCAGCCGGGCCAGCTCACCCGGGCGCGCTTCCGCGAGATGCTCTTCGGCGACCACCCCTACGGCCGGGTGTACGCCACCGACACCATGATCGCCGGCTACACCGCCGCGCGGATCACCGCCTTCTATGACCGCAACGTCGGCGGGCGCCGCGCCCACCTCTACGTGAGCGGCGTCTTCGACCAGCCCCGGATGGAGCGCGCCATCCGCGCCGCGTTCAGCCGCTGGCGCGCGGGGAGCGCCGCCACGGTCCGCCCGCCGACGCCGGTGGCCCGCCGCCAGCTCGACCTCATCGACCGCCCCGACGCGGTCCAGAGCTCGCTCCGGGTGGGGCTGCCCGTGGCCGACCCGACCAGCCCCGACTGGGTCCGCCTCACGGTCACCGACGCCCTGCTCGGCGGCGCCTTCGGCTCGCGGATCACCAGCAACATCCGCGAGGACAAGGGCTACACCTACAGCCCCTTCTCGTTCGTGGGCAGCTGGCCGAAGACCGGCCTGTGGGTGGAGGTGGCCGACGTGACCACCGCCGTCACCGGGGCGTCGCTCAAGGAGATCTTCGGGGAAGTGGACCGGCTGCGGCGGGAGGCGCCGCCGGAGGGGGAACTCACCGGCATCAAGAACAACCTGGCCGGCGTGTTCACGCTGCAGAACAGCTCGCGCTACGGCCTGATCGGGCAGATGCAGTTCGTGGACCAGCACGGCCTGGGCGACGGCTACATCAACAGCTACGTCAAGAACGTCCACGGGGTGAGCCCCGAGGACGTGCGCCGCACCGCCGAGAAGTACCTGGATCCGGCGCGGATGACCATCACGGTGGTAGGAGACAAGAAGACCGTCGAGCCCCAGCTCGAGCCGTACCGGGCCGGGGTGCCCTAGCCGCACAGGACGGGGGAACGAGCACCGGATGCCGACGGCGCCCGTCCCCCGGCCCGCTACTCCAGCGGGATCCGCCCCGCGTTCACCGCCAGCCACTGGCTGAAGGACTGCAGCGCCGGGTTCAGTGACCGGGAGAAGCCGATGTCGCGCGCGGCGCAGAACTCGGCCTCGAAGTCGTGGTAGAACTGGAACATGTTGCCGAGGTCGTCGGCGCCGGGAAAGCCGAAGCCGCGGTACACCGCCGGGGTCACCGCGTTGTACCGGACCGGGCGCTTGAGCGCCGTCGTGAGCGCGGCCGCCATCTGCGCGCCGGTCAGGTGTTCGCCCGCCACGCCGACCGACTTCCCGATGAACTCCCCGCCCCGCCGGAACACCCCGTACGCACAGCGCCCGATGTCCTCCGCTGCGATGCCGGCGAGCCGGGCCTCCCCCATGGGCAGCGTGAGCAGCAGCGTGCCGTCCGGGCCCGGCTTGGGCCCGCTCCCGAAGTGGATCAGGTTGTCCCAGTAGAACGAGGTATGGAAGAACGTCGTCGGCACGCCCGCCGTGGTGAAGAAGGCGTTGGCCTCGCCCTTGGCGTCGAAGTGCGGGACCTTGTACTTGCCCTGGAGCGTCGGCATGCGGTCATCGGACAGCGGCACCCAGCGGCGGGTGTCCTCGAGCGTGGACCAGACCACGTGCGCCACCCGGGCCCGCTGCGCCGCCTGCGCCATGAGGGCCGCCTCGGCCATCTCCTTCTCCGGCGAGTAATGCGCCCAGAAGAACGTCACGCAGAACGCGCCGTGCGCCCCCGCGAACGCGCGCTCCAGGCTCGCGCCGTCGTCGACATCGCCGGCCACCACCTCGGCGCCGAGCGCCGCCAGCGCGCGCGCCGCCTCGGAGGACGGGTTGCGGGTGACCGCGCGGGCCCGGAAGGGCGCGGCGGGATCGGCGTGGATGGCGCGCACCAGGCCACTGCCCTGTGCGCCGGTGGCGCCGAGCACCGTGATGATCTTCTTGTCGGCCATGCGGGACTCCAGGCGAGGGGTTGGCGGGCCGGAGGCGCCGGCCGGGTGGCTAGTGTGTTGACCGCGGGCGCCGGGCGCAATGGGTGGCCGGGACCCCGGCAGGGGGCCCCACCCTTACTGCCGCCCCCCCGGGGGCCGTAAATTACGGCGACCTCTCCCATGCTCCAGGAGCAGTGACCAGATGGCGAACCCGATGACCTGCGACGCTCCGGCCGCCCCGGCGCCCGAGCCCGAGAGCCCGGACTGGATGGCCATGCTCGCGCCCTACCGCGTGCCGTCCAACCTGAAGAGCGCCTGGCAGCTGGCGAGCACCGCCGCCCTGCTGGTGATCTTCTGGATCGCCGCGCTCTGGAGCCTGGAGATCGGCTAC
Organism: Gemmatimonadales bacterium; assembly: GCA_044221045.1. Lineage (GTDB taxonomy): Bacteria > Gemmatimonadota > Gemmatimonadetes > Gemmatimonadales > GWC2-71-9 > JADJOM01. The sequence continues at coordinate 24,499 of JBGAPX010000032.1, read as the reverse complement.
TGGCTGACCCTGATCGTCGCGGTGCCGGCCGCCATGATGGTCGTCCGCATGTTCATGCTGCAGCATGACTGCGGCCACGGCAGCTTCTTCCGCTCCCAGAAGGTCAATGACCTCATCGGCTCGGTGATCGGCGTGATCACGCTGGTCCCCTATACCTACTGGCGGAAGACCCACGCCATCCACCACGCCAGCTCCGGCAACCTCGACGGCCGCGACTTCGGCGACATCGACACCCTCACGGTCCGGGAATACCTGAGCCGTCCCCGCCACAAGCGGATCATGTACCGGCTGTACCGCCACCCGCTGGTGCTGCTGCTGGTGGGCCCGGCATGGCAGTTCATCCTCAAGCACCGCCTGCCGCTCGACATCCCGCGCAGCTGGAAGCGCGAGTGGACCAGCGTGCACCTGACCAACCTCGGCCTGGGGATCGCGGTGGCGCTGATGTGGTGGATGGTGGGGCTGCGGGAGTTCCTGATGGTGCAGCTGCCCATCACGCTGATCGCCGGCGCCATGGGGGTGTACCTCTTCTACGTGCAGCACCAGTACGAGGACACCTACTGGCGCTACCGCGAGGCATGGAACTACTTCGCCTCCGGCCTGGAGGGGGCCAGCCACCTGGTGATGCCCCGGCTGCTGCAGTGGTGCACCGCCAGCATCGGGCTGCACCACATCCACCACGTCTCCGCCCGGATCCCCAACTACCGGCTGCAGGAGGCGTTCGACCAGAACCCGGCGCTGCACAAGGTCACCCGGCTCACCCTGCCGCAGAGCGTGAAGACCCTGTGGCTCACGCTCTGGGACGAGGACGAGAAGCGGCTGGTCAGCTTCCGCGAGCTGCGGGCCATCCGGGACCGCCTCGCCCGGGAGATCGGGGCCGGGGCCGCCATCCTCGCCACCAAGCCCGAGGCCGTGCCGCGCACCTGGCAGTAGCCCGCCCCGCACCATGACCAACGGGAGCCGAGGCACGCGCCTCGGCTCCCGTCTGCATTAGCCCACCCGGGGCGCCTGCGCGCCCGCCGCGCCGCCCTACCGCGGGAACGCCTCCGGCAGGCCGCCGTCCACCGTGAGGATGTCGCCGGTGGTATAGCGGAAGCGGCTGCTCGCGAGCAGCACCGCGAGGTCGGCCACCACTTCGGCGGGGATCAGCGCCGCGCCCATCAGGTTCCGCTTGCGATACACCTCGAGCTGCTCTTCCACAGTGATGCCCCGGCTGGCCGCGCGCTCCTTGACGAACTGCAGGAACAGCGGGGTCTCGATCTGGTCGGCGTTGATGGCGTTGACCCGGATCCCGTCGGCGCCGAGCTCCACCGCCGCCACCCGGAGGGCCTGCAGCATCGCCGCCTTGCTCCCGCCGTAGGCCACCGCCTCCTTGCCCGGCACCACCGCCGCCTTCGACACCGACGCCACGATCGATCCGCCGAGCCCCTGGCGCCGCATGATCCGGGCGGCGCGGGCGATCGCCTGCACCGCGCCGATGTAGTGCACCTCGAGCTGCCGCTGCAGGTCCTCGCGGGTGATCTCGGTGACCGGCGCGAAGCGGGGCGGGGCGCCGGCGGTGTAGAAGAGGCAGTCGAGCCCGCCGAACTCGAGGACCGCGCGGCGGAACAGTGCGTCGAGGCTGGCGTCGTCGCGGACGTCCACCGGGCCGCCGATCACCCGCCCCGGCGCCGTGGCCGCGATCTCGCACGCCACCTTCCCGGCCACGGCGCCGTCGAGGTCGGCCACCACCACGTGCGCGCCTTCGGCCGCGAACTTCTCCGCCGCCGCCTTGCCGATCCCGCTGCCGCCGCCGATCACCACCACCACGTGCCGCGGCAGCAGCTTGGTGGCCCGCTCCTTCGCCAGCGCCTCCTCCGTCTTCCGGCGCTCCAGCGGCCAGTGCTCGAACTCGAACACGTCGGCCTCGGGCAGGAACGCAAACCGTTCCACCGCCTCCGCGTTCACCAGGCTCTCCAGCCCGGCGCGGTAGCAGAGGTTGGCGGTCACGGCGTTCTTCTTGTCACTGAACGCGGTGATCATCCCGATGCCCGGCACCAGGACCACCTTGGCCCAGTCGTCGAGCGGCGCCTGGTCGGCGGCGGCGTGGCGGCGATGATACGCCTCGTACTCGGCCCGCTGCACCGCGATCTGCGCCTTCACCTGCGCAGCCAGCGCCTCGGGCGCGAGCGCCGGGTCGAGGTCGAGCCACAGCGGCAGGCGCCCCGCGCGCAGCAGGTGCTCCGGCGTGGTCATGCCGCGGCGCACCAGCTCCGGGGTGTGCTCCTGGGCCAGGGTCTCGAGCACGTCCTCACCGTCATCGAAGTGCAGGATCACCCGCTCGGAGGCGCCCAGTGCCCCGCGCACCGCCGGGAGCACCGCGGTGGCCAGCTGCTGCCGCTCCGCGGCGGGCCGCGCCGGCCGCACCACGGCGCCGAGCACCCGCTTGCCCTTGCGGCAGGCCGCGAGGTAGGCCTCGATCTTCGCGACCGCGGCCGTCATCCGTTCATGGCACTGCCGCGGGTCGTCGCCGAAGATCACCAGCCCGTGGTGCGCCAGCGTCATGCCGATGGCGCCCGCCGGGATGCTGCCCGCCATGGCGCCCACCGCGCGCGCCAGCGGGAAGCCGGGCCGGCTGTACGGCACGTACACCACCTGCCCGTCGAAGATCTCGCGCACCAGGCGCTCCGCGGTGCCGTCCGGCACGTTGGTGAGGCTCATGGTGGCGATGTCATGGGTGTGGGCGATGACCCGGTGCGGCAGCAGCGAGTGCAGCGGCGTCTCGACGCTCGGCGCGGGGCCCTCGGCCAGCATGCAGCCGGCCATGAAGCGCATCATCTCGGCGTCGGTCATCTGGTCGATGACGCCGAGGGGCGCCAGCCGCGGCAGCGACAGCCGGGTGAAGCCGCCACGAGTGATGGTCCGCAGGTCGGTGCCGCTCCCCTTGACCAGCAGCGCCTCCACCTCGCCGCCGTCGGGACCGGGAACCTTCATCTTGATGGAGGTGTTGCCGCCCCCGGGCTGGACCAGCCGGGTCTCCCGGCCGAGCAGGTTGGAGAGGTGCACCAGCCCGTCGAGCGGGTCGGTGGTGGCAGGCAGGGTGGCCCACGGATCGGCGGCGGGCGTCGGGTCGGGACGGGTCATGGGCTGGAATCTCGCCCGGAGATGCCCCGGGCGGGAGCGGGACGTCTGGCCCCCTGCTCCGGCGGCCGATAGGTTTCTGCTTCCCTCGGCCAGGACCATCCATCAGCCTCGCGCCCCTCCTGCAGGCCGCCCTCGGCGACACCTACCAGCTCGTCCGGGAGCTGGGCGGCGGCGGCATGAGCCGGGTCTACCTTGCCACCGAGGTGCGCCTGGGCCGGCAGGTCGTCATCAAGGTGCTGCCGCCCGAGATGAGCGCCGCCGTCAACGTCGAGCGCTTCGAGCGCGAGATCCAGCTCGCCGCCCGGCTGCAGCATCCGCACATCGTCCCGCTCCTCACCGCCGCCGCCGCCGGCGACCTGCTCTACTACATCATGCCCTTCATCGAGGGGGAGTCGCTCCGGGCCAAGCTCGCCCGCGAGGGCGAGCTGCCGGTCGCCGAGGCGGCCAAGATCATGCGCGAGGTGGTGGACGCCCTCTCCTACGCCCACCGGAGCGGCGTGGTCCATCGCGACATCAAGCCGGACAACGTCCTCCTCTCCGACGGCCACGCGGTGGTCACCGACTTCGGCGTGGCCAAGGCGGTCACCGCCTCCAGCGGCAAGTCCTCGCTCACCTCACTCGGCGTGGCGCTCGGCACCCCGGCCTACATGGCGCCGGAGCAGGCGGCCGCCGATCCGCACGTGGATCATCGCGCCGACATCTACGCCACCGGCGTCCTGGCGTACGAGATGCTCACCGGCCAGACGCCCTTCACGGCGCCCACCGCCCAGGCGCTGCTCGCGGCCCACATCACGCAGGTGCCGGACCCCGTCAGCACCCGGCGGCCGGCGGTGCCGGCGGTGCTCAACGGCCTGCTGATGCGCTGCCTCGAGAAGCGCCCCGCCGACCGGTGGCAGAGCGCCGCCGAGTTGCTGGGCCACCTGGAGGCGGCCGCGACCCCTTCCACCGGCGGCCTGACCCCCACCGGCACCTCGCCGGCCGTCTCGAGCGGCACGGAGGAGGCCATCCGCCGGAGTCATCCGGTGCGGGTGGCGGTGCTGTTCGGGGTGGCGGCGGTGGCGGTGATCGGCCTGGCCTTCGTGCTGGTGCGCGCCCTGGGCCTTCCCGACTGGGTGCTCTACGGCGCCGCCGGGCTCATGGCCGCCGGGCTCCCGATCATCGCGCTGACCGGGCACTTCGAGCGCCGGCGGGCCGAGGCCCGGGCCACCGGCCGCATCCTCCCGCCGTCGGCCGGCGGGGTGCAGCACTGGTTCACCTGGCGGAAGGCCATCCGCGGGGGACTGATCGCCTTCGGGGTGCTGGCTGTGGTGGCGGGCGGCTACACCGTCATGCGCCTCGCCGGCATCGGGCCGGCCGGCACGCTGGTGGCCTCGGGGCGGCTCAAGGCGAAGGACCGGATGATCGTCGCGGACTTCGAGAACCGCACCAGTGACCCCGGGCTGGCCGGCTCGATCACGGAAGCCTTCCGCATCGACCTGGGCCAGTCGCCGGTGGTGCGGCTCCTGAGCACCGCGGAACTCGCCGCCGCGCTGGGCCGCATGCAGCGCGACCCCGCCTCGCCGCTCACGGCGGCGCTGGCCCGCGAGATCGCCGCCCGCGAGGGCGCCAAGGCGGTGGTGAGCGGCGAGATCAGCCCGATCGGGAAGGGCTACGTGCTCAGCGCCAGGCTGGTGGACGCCGCGGACGGGAGCGAGCTGGTGGCGCTGCGCGAGACCGCCGACGACGACGCCGGCATCGTGAGCGCCCTCGACCGGCTCTCCGGCCGCCTGCGGGAACGGATCGGCGAGTCGCTCAGGACCATTCGCGGTGGCGAGCCGCTCGACCAGGTCACCACCGGCTCCCTCGAGGCGCTGCGCCTCTACACCGAGGCGGCCCGCCGGAGCGATGCGGGCGACAGCCCCGGGGCGGTGCCGCTGCTGGAGCAGGCCCTGGCCCTCGACAGCGGCTTCGCCATGGCGTGGCGCAAGCTGGCGGTGGCGCTCGCGAACGCGGCGGCGAGCGAGGACCGGATCATCGACGCCACCACCCGGGCCTACCAGCACCGCGAGCGGCTTCCGGAGATCGAGCGGCAGTACACCATCGCCTACTACCACAACAGGGTGGATGTGGACCCCGCGCGCGAGGAGGCGGCCTATCGCCGGGTCCTCCAGCTCCGCCCCGACGACGGGACGGCGGTCAACAACCTCGCGATCCTGATGCTCAGCGGGCTGCGGCCGGCGGTGGCCGAGTCGCTGATCCGGCCCCTGGTCGCCTCCCGCAATTACCCGAGCAATGCCGACCTGCAGCTGGTGGCCGCCCTGGTGGGACAGCGGCATTTCGACGAGGCCGATCGGTTCCTCGGCGCCCGGCTCAAGGCCTTCCCCGACCACCCGCTGCTGCTGTGGGCCCGGGGGTACGGCACGGCGGCCGCGCAGCATTTTCCCGAGGCCGAGCGGGCCTGGCTCACGCTGGGGCTCAAGACCCGCGAGACCGAGTGGCGCTTCGCGGCCGCGTTGGGCCTGGGCGGAACGCTCCAGGCGCAGGGCAAGCTCGCCGATGCCGAGCGCCAGGCCCGCCAGACCGCGACGCTCGCGGCGGCGCGGAACCTCTCCGGCCAGGCGCTGCGGACGTACGCGGACCTGGCCCGGCAGTACCTGCTGTTCCGCCAGGATACCGCCGGGGCGCTCCGACTCCTCGAGGAGGGGCTGCGGACCTTCCCCCTCGATTCCATCCCGCGCTACGATCGCCCGCTCACGGCACTCTCCGTGGCCCATGCCGTCGCCGGCCAGACCGCGCGGGCCCGCGCGGACCTGGAACGGTACGAGGCCGAGGTGCCCATCGGGGTGCGCCGCGGCACCTGGGGGTGGTTCGAGGCGCGGGGCTGGCTGGCACTGGCGGAGGGGCGGGCGCAGGACGCCGTCGCGGCCTTCACCGCCGGACGCCTGGTGGATGGGTGCCCCGATTGTGGCAACTGGGAGGAGGGGCTGGCCTTCGAACGGGCCAACCAGCCCGATTCCGCCCTCGCCGCCTACCAGCGGGCCGCGGCCACCGGCTCCGTCTGGAAGCCTCGGGGCGACGCCCTGGGCCTCGGTCCGAGCCTCAGGCGCCTCGGCGAGCTGTACGAGACCCGCGGCGACAAGACCCGCGCCCTCGAGGCCTACACCCGGTTCCTCGATCTCTGGAAGGACGCGGACCCGGTGCTGCAGCCCGCGGTGACCGCGGCCCGCGAGCGGGTGGCACACCTGGCCGGAGAAGCGAAGTGACCCTGCCCCGTCGCGACTTCCTTGCCACCGGCGCGGCCGGGCTCGGCTCCCTGGCGCTCGGCCCGCGGTGGCCCGGCGGCGATCAATGGACGCGCATCCTCCCGCCCGGGCCGGCCGACATGCGCTGGTGGCGCGAGGCCCGCTTCGGGATGTTCGTCCACTGGGGACTGTACGCCATCCTCGGCGGGGAATACGGCGGCCGCACCGACTACGGCGAGTGGATCCGCAACAACGCGCACATCCCCCTCGCGGAGTACGACCGCCTGGTGGCGCGGTTCAACCCGTCGGCCTTCGACGCCAATCAGTGGGCGGCGCTCGCCCACGAGGCGGGGATGGGGTACCTGACCATCACCACCAAGCACCACGACGGCTTCGCCCTCTTCGACTCCGCCCTCACCGACTTCTGCATCCGCTCCACCCCGTTCAAGCGCGACATCATGCACGAGGTGGCCGTCGCCTGCCGCGGGCACGGTGTGCGCCCCTGCTGGTACCATTCCATCATGGACTGGCACCACCCCGACTACCTCCCGCGCCGCGACTGGGAGGCCGAGACCCGCTCGGCGGAGGGCGCCCGGTACGACCGCTACGAGGCGTACCTGCATGGCCAGGTCACCGAGCTCCTGACCCGCTATGGCGACATCGGAGTGATGTGGTTCGACGGGCAGTGGGAGAGCACCTGGACCCAGGCGATGGGCCAGCGGCTGTACGAGAAGTGCCGCGCCCTCCAGCCGCGGGTCATCGTGAACAACCGGGTCAACGGCTGGTCGGCCACGCCGGTGCCGCCCGAGGCGCAGCTGGGCGACTTCCGCACCCCGGAGCAGGAAATCCCCGCCACCGGCTGGCCCGGCGTCGACTGGGAGTCGTGCATCACGATGAACCGGAACTGGGGCTACAACAGCCACGACCACGACTTCAAGTCGGTGGAGCAGCTGCTCGGGTTGCTGGTGGAGACGGCGTCGAAGGGCGGCAACCTGCTGCTCAACGTGGGGCCGAAGGCGGATGGGAGCATGCCGGAGGAGAGCGTGGAGCGGCTGCGGGCCATCGGCCGCTGGATGGCGGTCCACGGCGAGGCGATCCATGGCACCACAGCCTCGCCCTTTGCCCGGGCGCCGTTCCGGGCCACCAGCAAGCCGGGGCGGCTCTATCTCTTCCTGGGCGAGTGGCCCGGCGCGTCGCTGCGGGTGCCCGGCCTGCGCACCCCCATCCACCGCGCCACGCTCCTGTCCGACCCGGGACGCCGGCCCCTCGCCTGCACCACGGAGCCGGACGGGCAGGCCGTGCAGCTGCCGGGCTCCCCGCCCGACGGCCCCTGGCCGGTGGTCCGCCTCGAGTTCGACCGGCCTCCCGAGGTGACCGGCTAGGGCTGGTCCATGACGTCGGGGAAGAGCAGTGCCGCGCACGTGGGGCAGATCGAGTGGGAGCACTCGATCCCGGCCGAGCGCCACAGGTACTCCTCGACCGGCCGCCAGTCCCCGTGATCGTCGCGGGTCCGCTTGCACTGGGCGCAGATGGACACCAGGCCGTGCAGCAGCGCCCCGCCGTCCGTGGCCCCGGCGACCCCCGCCCGCACCATGGCCCGGCGCCGAACGGCGGTCACGTCGCTGAGGGACACCACCACCTGCGTGGCGCGCCCGTCCCCGCCGACCGACGGCACCGCGTTGACCACCAGCCAGGTGATGCCGCCTGCAGCGGGGGTGACGCCGACCACCCGGTCCCACACCGGGCGCGCGGTCTGCAGTGCCACCATCGCCGGATGGTCCGGCGGCGCCAGCGGACGCTCGTCCTCCCCGAGCAACAGCCAGTACGGATTGAAGGCCGTGAGCCCCTGGAGCTGGCCCTCGCTCGCGCCCAGGAGATCCCGCGCCGCGCGGTTGGCCAGCACGATGCCGGCGTTGGCCGCGTGCACCACCACGCCCACCGCCAGCCCGTCGAGCACCGCCCGGTAGCGCGCCTCGCTCTCCCGCAGCCGTTCCTCCGCTTGCCGGCGCCGCGTGACGTCACGGGTCACCGAGTGGATCTCCTGCACCTCGCCGGTGACGGGGTCGTGGATGGCGCGCACGGAGCACTCGAACCAGAGGTAGGAGCCGTCCTTTGCCCGCAGCCGGTGGGTGATGATCGTGGGCACGCCCGACTGGCGCAGCGCCTCGTGGGCCTGGCGCGCGAGCGCGAGCTCGTCCGGATGGAACAGCTCGAAGACGGGGCGGCCCACGAGTTCGCCGGGCTCGTAGCCGAGCAGGCGTGCGGCCGCGGGCGAGGCATAGCGGTACACGCCGTCCGGGGCATGGCGGGACAGGAGGTCGCCGGCCGACTCGGCCAGGCGGCGCAGGCCGGCGTCGTCCGGAGTGTGCGATGGCAGCGCGGTCGTCATGGCGGGCGCCCTCAGGGGGAGAGGCCGGTCCATCGGCGAAGAACAACCCCGACGAACGTAGGAACGCCTCACACGCCGCGCAATACGGCCCGGCGCGGCGCCGGATCCCCATGAAAGGATCTTCGCCTGCCGGGCCGATTGGATGAAGGAACCCTTCGAGGCGTGCTACCGCTTGAAGCCGAAGGTCACCAGCGGATTGGTCGGAGCCAGGTTGAGGAGCGCGGTGCTGTCGGCGCTCAGCGTCAGGACGAAGCCGTAGTTCCGCTTGGGCTCCCCGAGCTTGGTGATGCCGAGCGTCATGCCCGTGGCGGTCACCGTGCCGGAAACGCGACCCGGCGTACCGGTGCTGATGTGCACCACCGAGGTGCCATCCGGGTGGTAGTAGCTGACGTACTGCCGCGCCGTCCCGCCGATGACGCTGCCGCTCTGGGTCATGTCCACCTCGATGGACAGCTCCTGCCGCGTCCCGTCCTGGAGGAATCCCACCGAGGCCGGGTTCTGGATCCACATCCCGGTGTAGAAGCCCGGCGGAGTGCCGCCGCCACCACCCTTGGCTGCCGGACCCTGCGGGGCGGTCGAGAGGTCGGTGGCACTGCACGCGGCGAGCAGGGCACTGAGGGCAACAACGGCCAGCCGGCCGGAACGCACGATCGAGAACATCGAAGGTCTCCACGACAGCGAGGTAAAGGGATACAACGCTGGCCCCGCCCCAAGCAAGAAGCATGACCAGTCAAGCAACTGATTGCATCCGATTACCCTGCATGCACTTATCCATCGCGCCGGCGCCGGAATCCCGGGGATGATCCGTCCTGAAGCGCTCCACCCGGATCGAATCGGCACGCACCGCGGTGCGGTCGCCGAACCTGATCCCGTCGGCAGGCTGGCCCGGTCACCTGCGCGCGGTAGATTCGCTGCACCCCGAGGAGAGCCCATGTCCCGAACCACCGCCCCCTGCCTGCTCGCCCTGCTGCTCGGTCCGGCGACCGCGGTGATGGGGCAGGCCCGCCTGGCGCCGGCCGGCCCCCGCTTCGAGGTGACCTTTCCCGCCACCCGCAGCGTCACCGCGCTCGACGGCCGCCTGCTCCTGATGCTGAGCACCGACAGCAGCGCCGAGCCGCGTTTCCAGGTGGGCGACCAGGAAAACACCCAGCTGATCTTCGGCATCGACGTCGAGAGCTGGCTGCCGGGCCGGCCGCGCACGGTGGACGCCCGCGCGCCCGGCTACCCGGTGGCGCGCCTCACCGACCTCCCCGCCGGACGCTACCGGGTGCAGGCGCTGCTCAACCGCTACGAGACCTTCCGGCGCGCCGACGGCCACGTGGTGAAGCTCCCCCCGGACCGGGGCGAGGGGCAGCAGTGGAACGCCAAGCCCGGGAACCTCTACAGCGCGCCGCGCTGGATCACCCTCGACCCCCGCCGCCCCGAGACCTTCCGCGTGCCGCTGTCGGAGGAGATCCCGCCCATCGCCCCGCCGGCCGACACGAAGTACGTGCGCCACGAGCGGATTCAGTCGAAGCTGCTCTCCGATTTCTGGGGCAAGCCGATGTACCTCGGCGCCCACGTGCTGCTCCCCGCCGGCTTCGATGAGCACCCCGAGGCGCGCTACCCGCTGTTCATCGACCACGGGCACTTCCCGTACGACTTCGAGCCCTGGCGCGAGACGCCGCCCGACCCGAACCTCGCCCCCGACTACAGCGCGCGTTTCGACCTGCACGGCTACAACCGGATCCAGCAGGAGTACGCGTACCAGTTCTACAAGGAGTGGACCGGCCCCGGCTTTCCCCGCGTCCTGCTGATCCAGATCCAGCACCCCACGCCGTACTACGACGACTCCTACGCCGTGAACTCCGCGGCCAACGGGCCCTACGGCGACGCCATCATGCGGGAGCTGGTGCCCTACCTGGAGCGGAAGTACCGCGGCCTCGGCCAGGGGTGGGCCCGCTTTGCCTACGGCGGCTCCACCGGCGGCTGGGAAGCCATGGCGGTGCAGATGTTCTATCCCGACGAGTTCAACGGCGCCTGGGCCGCTTGCCCCGACCCGATCGACTTCCGCCAGTACACCACCATCAACATCTACAGCGACAGCAACGCCTACCGGAGCGGCGGGCCGTGGAAGTGGGTGGAGCGCCCGGGACACCGGAACCACCTCGGCCACGTGCAGACCACCGTGCGGCAGATGAACCAGCTGGAACAGGTGCTGGCCAGCCGCGGCCGCTCCGGCGGCCAGTGGGACATCTGGCAGGCGGTGTACTCGCCCCTCGACCCCGCCGGCTACCCCGCGCCGATCTGGGACAAGGCCTCCGGCCGCATCAACCCGGCGGTGGCCGACTACTGGCGCGAGTACTTCGACCTGGGACACATCCTGACCCGCGACTGGGCCACCCTCGGCCCGAAGATCAACGGCAAGCTCCACATCTACGTGGGCGAGGGCGACAACTACTTCCTCAATAACGCCGTCTACCTGGTGGAGCAGCGCCTGCGGGCCCTGGGCAACCCGGTGCCCGATATCGAGGTGGATTACGAGCCCCGGGCGGAGCACTGCTGGAACGGCGACCACACCCGGCCCAACGCCTACAGCCGGCTGCGCTACGCGCAGATGTTCATCCCGCGCGCCATGGACCAGATCCGCAGGCGCCACCCGGCGGGGGCGGACACCCTGAGCTGGCGTTACTAGGGAGCCCCCGTGGACGCGGATGACCTGATCCGGCAACTCGAGGCCACCGGCGACTACCGGGTGCTGCGCCGCTTCGCGCCGCGCGAGCGCTACGACCCGGCCGGCCCGGACGGCCTCCGGCAGGGGCTGGTGGTGGACGTCGAGACCACCGGCCTCGACCCGGCGGCCGACGCCATCATCGAGCTCGCCGCGGTGCCGTTCGCGTTCCGCCCCGGCGACGGCGTGCTCGTCACCGTGGAACCTCCGGCCACCTGGCTCGAGGATCCGGGGCGGGCCATTCCGCGGGAGGTCGTGGAGCTGACGGGGATCACCCAGGAGATGGTGGCGGGGAAGCGCATCGACGACGCCGCGGCCACCGCCCTCGTGGAGCGCGCCGACCTGGTCATCGCGCACAACGCCGCCTTCGACCGCAAGTTCCTCAACCGCCGCCTGCCCGCCTGCGCCCAGAAGCCGTGGGCCTGCTCCCAGCGCGAGATCCCGTGGAAGCGGGAGGTCGGCGCCTCCGCCGCGCTCGAGTTCCTGCTCATCAAGCACTGCGGCATGTTCTTCCAGGGCCACCGCGCCGCGGTGGACTGCCAGGCGCTGGTCCACCTCCTGGCCACCCCGCTCGCCTCGGGGGGCACCCCGCTCCGCTGGCTGCTCGAGAGCGCCCGCCGCGCCACGGCCCGGATCTGGGCCGTGGACGCGCCCTTCGACGCCAAGGAAGCGCTCAAGGCCCGCGGCTACAGCTGGAACGGCGGCGCCGATGGCCGCCCCAAGGCCTGGTTCCGCGAGGTTGCGAAGGACGACGTCGAGGCCGAGAAGGCCTGGCTCGCGGCCAACGCCTACGGCGGCCGCCCCGGCAACCCGCGCGTGGACCCGCTCACCGCCCGGACCCGCTACTCCGAGTGACCGCCGACCCCCTGGAGCAGGTCTTCGACCTGCTGGCCGACGGCCGCGAGGCCGAGGCGCATGCGCAGCTCGACCTGCTGATCCGGGAAGAGCCGTGGAACGGCCCGCTGCACGCGATCCGTGCCCTGCTGCGGGTGGACCAGGCCCGCCTGACCGACGCGGCGCACGACGCCGCGACCGGCGTGGAGCTGGCGGGCGACAACGGCTTCGCGCACTACGCCGTGGCCGCGGTGGCGCTGGCCCGCGACGACCACGACGCCGCCGTCACGGCCGCCCGCGAGGCCCAGCGGCTCGCCGCCGGCTACCTCGAGGCCACGCTCCTCGAGGCCCGCGCCCACGCCGCCGCCGGCCGCTGGGGCGAGGCGGTGGAGCTCACCCGCGCCGTCCTCGACCAGGAACCCGACCACGACGAGGCCGCGCTGCTGCACACCCTGGCCGCCGGCGCGCTGCGCGGCGGCGGCCTCGATCGCGAGGCCTGGCGCTCGCTCGCCGACCGCTTCCCCCTCAACCCCGTGGCGCGCGCCGGCGCGGGCTGGACCCGCCTCGGGACGGGCCACTACAAGGACGCGCGGGTGGAGTTCGAGCAGGCCCTCGCCATCGACCCCTCGCTGCCGTGGGCGCGCGAGGGACTGCTCGTGGCCCTCAAGGCCCGCAACCCGGCGTACGCGCTCCTGCTGCGCGTCTTCACCTGGCTCGGCCGCTTCCCGGTCCGCACCCGCCGCCTGCTGCTCATCGCCGGCTTCCTCGGCTACAACCTGCTCCGCCGCGTGGCGGGGGACCAGCCCGCCCTGCGCTGGGTCATCTGGCCGCTGCTGGCGGCCTACATCGCCTTCGTCATCCTCAGCTGGCTGGCCGACCCGCTGCTCAACCTGGTCCTGCTCACCGGCAGGGAGGGGCGCCGGCTGCTCGGCCGCGACGAGCGCCACGCCGCCCTCCTCGTCGGCGGCTGTCTCGGGCTCGCCCTGCTGCTCGGCGGCGGCGCGGCGCTCACCGGCTGGGACCGCGGCTACCTGAGCGCGCTGGGCGTCGGGCTCACCAGCTTCGCGGTATCCGCCACCTGGAACCGCACCGGCCGGCGCCGGGCGCTCCTGCAGCGGATCACCGCGCTGGCCTTCACCGCCGCGATCGGCAGCGGTCTCGCGCCGTCACCCTGGGGCGAGGGGCTCATCCTGCTCGCGATCCTAGCCATCGCGGTGACCACGTGGACCAGCAGCCTGGGCGGCGATGGCGCGCCCGACGAACGCGGGGCGACCGCCGCATAGCAGGCCGTCCCGGAACGAGTATCATTCGCCATGCACCCCGACACCCGCATCCTGCACGCCGGCTATCCGTCCAACCGGACACCCGGTCCGTACCTCCCCGGCCCCGCGTTCGCGGGCACCTACGTGGCGCCGGGAGACCCCGCCCAGCACCCGCTCACCTACGGCCGATTCCACAATCCCACCTGGCTGGCCTGGGAAGCGGCGCTGGCGGAGCTCGACGGCGGCGAGGCGATCGCCTTCGCGTCGGGGATGGCGGCGGTCTCGGCGGTCTTCGGCGTGGTGCTGCAGCCCGGGGACACGCTGGTGCTCCCCACCGACTGCTACTACACCACCCGCGTCCTGGCCCGCGACTGGCTGCCGAAGCTCGGGATCACCGTCCGCATGGCCTCCACCCGCGCCGACGCCCTCGGCGCCCACCTCGCGGGCGCGCGCCTCCTCTGGCTGGAGACGCCCTCCAACCCCGAACTCGAGGTCTGCGACATCGCCGCCCTCGCCACCGCGGCGAAGCGCGCGGGGTGCCTCGTCGCCGTGGACAACACCACCGCCACCGCCTTCCTGCAGGACCCGCTCGCCCTGGGCGCCGACATCACCATGGCCTCCGACACCAAGGCGCTCACCGGCCACGCCGACGTGACGCTGGGCCACCTGAGCACCCGCGACGGCGACCTCGCCACGAAGCTGCGCACCTGGCGCACCCAGCATGGCGCCACCCCGGGCCCGATGGAGGTGTGGCTGGCGCACCGCTCACTCGCCACGCTGCCGCTGCGGCAGGCGCGCCAGTGCGCCACCGCGCTCGCGCTCGCGGGACGGCTCGCCGCGCGGACCGACGTGCCGCGCGTCTGCTACCCCGGGCTCGCCTCGCACCCGGGGCACGAGGTGGCGCGCCGCCAGATGCGCGCCTTCGGCTCGGTGCTGAGCTTCGACCTCGCCACCCAGGAGCGGGCCGAGCGTTTCCTCGGAAGCCTCACCCTGGTGCGGGAAGCCACCAGCTTCGGGAGCGTGCACTCGAGCGCCGAGCGCCGCGCACGTTGGGGCGGTGACGCGGTGAGCCCCGGGTTCATCCGGTTCTCCTGCGGCACCGAACATCCGGACGACCTGATCGCCGACGTGGAGCAGGCGTTGGGGTAGGGCGGCTCGGCGGCTCGGCGGCTCGGCGGCTCGGCGGCTCGGCGGCTCGGCGGCTCGGCGGCTCGGCGGCTCGGCGGACCGAAGGTCCCGCCTAACCGCCCAACCGCGCAACCGCCTAACCGCCTAACCGCCTTACCGCCTTACCGCTCCACCCGCGCCATGAAGCACCCCGCCTCCCCGTTCCGCAGGTGCACAAACGCGGTGGCCGGGTCGTCGAACACCTGGTCGACCACTGCTTCCGGGCTCGCATCTCCCACCCGCACCTGCGCCACCAGCCGCCCCTCGGTGGTGTATCCCTCGATCACCAGTGGCAGCTCGCGGAAGTCGGGCGGGTACGCCAGCGCGTCATAGCGCGGGCAATCGTCGGCGTGGATGAACACCGGTCCCGGGGCGGGCAGGTTGCCCGGCGCAAACGGCTGGTAGGTGAAGAGCAGCCGATCCTCCTCGTCCACGCGGAAGGTGCGCAGGCAATGGCGGCAGGGTCCGTAGCCCCGCGCCCGCTCGCGGTGGGCCGGATGGCCGTACTGCGGCGATCTGAGGGTGGCGCGGACCTCGTCCGCGATGTGTGTGGCGAGTCCCGCGTACCGATAGGCCGACATGGCTGCTCCTGTCGTGGTGACGGGAGCGAGGATAGGGCGCGGCGGCCACGGCGGATATCCGCCGCTTGCGGCCAAACTGCCCCGGCGGAGCGGCCTTCCCCGGAAGTTCACGCCCGCTTCATCGGCCCCGGACCAGCTTGGGCCCCTTCCCGGCGGAGCCGCCGCCGGCTCACCCCCTGGAGCGCGACCGACCATGCCCCAGCTGCTGCACCTCGACTGCAGTGCCCGCGACGCGGGCTCACTCACCCGCGCCCTCTCCCGGCAGTTCGTGGAGGCCTGGGTGAGCGCGCATCCCGGGACCACGGTCCGCTACCGCGACCTGGCCGCCCACCCGGTGGCCCAGGTCGATGCGGCGTGGATCGCCGCGGCGTTTGATCGGGGCAGCCCGCCGGGCACCCGGCATGGTGCGCTCGCCGTCTCGGATGAACTGGTGGATGAACTGCTGGCGTCGGAGGTGATCGTGGTGGGCAGCCCGGTCTACAACTTCACCGTGCCGGCGGTGTTCAAGGCGTGGATCGACCAGGTCATCCGGGTGGGACGCACCTTCCTGCCAGGCGCCTTTCCTTCGCGCGGCCTCGCGGGCGGCCGCAAGGTGGTGGTGCTCTCCGCGAGCATGAACGACTACGTCCCGCCCTCCCCGCACGTCGCTCTCGACCACTTCGAGCCCTACCTGCGCACCGCCTTCGGCTTCATGGGCATGGACGACCTCACGGTCATCCGCTGCTCGGGCGGCACCGAGGCGGACATCGCCGCCTCGCTGGCGCGGGCGGAGGAGCGGATGCAGGAGCTGATCGGGCAGGCGGTAGGGCGGTAGGGTACCGCCCTTACCGCCCTTACCACCGTACC
The DNA here is from genome assembly GCA_044221045.1 of Gemmatimonadales bacterium. Taxonomy (GTDB): domain Bacteria; phylum Gemmatimonadota; class Gemmatimonadetes; order Gemmatimonadales; family GWC2-71-9; genus JADJOM01. The sequence continues at coordinate 8,369 of JBGAPX010000032.1, read as the reverse complement.
GCTACGGCTTGTAGATCGCCGTCAGCGCCGCGGCCAGTCCCAGCACCGGGTAGAGCAGGAACAGCGGCTTGGCCAGCGCGGGCCTGCGATAGGGCAGCAGCACCGCGAAGGAGAGCACGGTCCAGATCGCGAGCTTGATGAACACCCAGCTCGGGAAGGGCCACTGCACCTTGAGCCGGGCCAGCAGCCCGAAGCCCCCGAGCAGCACCAGGAACGCGGCGGTGCCGTGCAGGGCGGCCAGGAGCTTCCGGTGCGGGTTGCTCTCGCGGCTGCCTCCGGCCGCGACGATCATCGCGACGCCACCAAAGGACAGGAACAGCAGCATGATCGCGGCCAGGTGGATGGCGCGGTAGAGTTCGGCGGGTATCATGGCCGGAGAAGGTAATCGCGATCCACGAGCCCGGGAATCGTTTCTTCCAGAACCTTCGACGGCTTCCCGGCCCGCGGGTCCCGCGGCCGGTGGCCACGGCCCTCGCCACGGAACTGGTGGGGTGGCGGCGGCGGCCGTAAGATGCGACCGGGTGACCACGCTGCCGACCTGCCCGGGAGTGCTCCATGCGCATCGCAGGGTTGTTCCTGCTCGGCCTCCTGGCCGGGAGTTCGACGCCGCTTGCCGCGCAGGTCCCGACGAGCCAGACCGGGACCAGGCTCGACGTCGGCCTGGGGGGCGGCAACATCGGGCTCACCGGCCTGCTCGGGATCACGCGGCGCAGCGGAATCCACAGCCTCACCCTGCGAGGCATGGCGTCGGCGCAGCTCAAGATCGTGATCTTCGAGAAGTCCCGGGCCCGGAGCCTGACGGATCTGGGCCTGCTGTATGGGGTGAATGGCCGGGCATCCGGCACCCTGTTCTACGCCCGGGCAGGAGTCGGCGCGGTGTGGTACCACAGGGAGACATCGGACTCGAGCGGTGACACCCATGTGAGCGCCGAGGTCGGCGTGCCATGGGAGGCGGGCGTGACGAAGGTCTTCGGCCGGAACTTTGGCATCGGCTTCCGGGTGGCCGGCAACGTGAACGCATTCAAGAACAACGTCGCCGGGCTGTTCATCATCCACCTTGGCCAGGTGTGGTAGCGATGCCCCCACGCCGCCGCGTCCCCCGTGCCGCCGACGACCTCGAGACCCTGCCCTCGATCGGGCCGAGCCTGGCGCAGGACCTGCGCGACCTGGGCGTCGGCTCCGTGGCCGCGCTGCGCCGCCGCGATCCGGAGCGGCTCTACACCGCCCTCAGCGCGCTGCGGGGCCAGCGCCAGGATCCCTGCGTCCTTTACAGCTTCCGCTGCGCCGCCTACGCCGCCCGCACCGCGCGCCCCCGGCCCGAGCTGCTGCTGTGGTGGAACTGGAAGGGTCGCACCCTGCGCGGACGGTAGCGCCCGGATCGGCCCGCCTCAGCGCAGCACGGTGGCGAGGATCGCGCGGGCTTCGGCCACGATCCGGCCCAGGTGTCCCACGTCCACCAGGCTCTCCGCGTACAGCTTGTAGACGTTCTCCGTCCCGCTCGGCCGCGCGGCAAACCAGCCGTTGGCCGTGGCCACCTTGAGCCCGCCGATGGGCGCGTCGTTCCCCGGCGCGCGCGTGAGGCGCGCGGTGATGGGATCCCCGGCGAGCGTCGGGGCGGTCACCGCCTCCGCGGTGAGCCTGCGGAACCCCGCCTTCTCCTCCGCGGTGCAGGGCGTGTCGATCCGGGTGTAGACCGGGGCGCCGTAGTGCTCCGTGATCTCGCGGTAGTGCTCGCCCGGATCGCGCCCGGTGACCGCGGTGATCTCCGCCGCGAGCAGGCCGAGCAGGATGCCGTCCTTGTCGGTGGTCCACACGGCGCCGTCCCGGCGCAGGAAGCTGGCCCCCGCGCTCTCCTCCCCGCCGAAGCACACCGTGCCGTCGAACAGCCCGGGCGTGAACCACTTGAAGCCGACGGGCACCTCCAGCAGCGGCCGTCCCATTCCCTCCACCACCCGGTCGATGATCATGCTCGACACGAGCGTCTTCCCCACTGCCGCGGTGCGCGGCCAGCCCGGGCGGTTGGCCAGCAGGTAGCGGATGGCCACCGCCAGGTAGTGATTGGGATTGAGCAGGCCCGCGGAGCGGGTCACGATCCCGTGCCGGTCGGCGTCGGGGTCATTGCCGCAGGCCACGTCGAACCGGTCCTTGAGCCCCACCAGCCCGGCCATCGCCGCGCTGCTGGAGCAGTCCATCCGGATCTTGCCGTCGTGGTCCACGGTCATGAAGCCGAACCGCGGGTCCACGGTCCGGTTGACGATCGTCAGGTCCAGGCCGTAGCGCTCCCCGATCATCTCCCACGCGGCGAGCGAGCTGCCCCCCATCGGGTCCACGCCGATCCTGAGCTTCGCGGCCCGGATGGCCTCGAGGTCGATCACGGCGGCGAGGTCGGCCACGTATGCCGCCACCAGGTCCGTGGGCCGGGCGTCGGGCCGCCCGCCCCGCAGCACATCGGGTTCCGCCTTGGCGCCGGCGAGGATCGCGTTGGCCCGGTTCTGGACCCAGCCCGTCACGTCGGTGTCGGCCGGGCCGCCGTTGGGCGGGTTGTACTTGAAGCCGCCGTCCTCCGGCGGGTTGTGCGAGGGGGTGATGACGATCCCGTCGGCCTGCGGCTCGGCAGGGCGCAGCCGCGCGTTGTACGACAGGATGGCGTGCGAGATCACCGGGGTCGGGACATAGCCGTCGGCCGGCTGCACCACCACGTCCACGCCCAGCGCCAGCAGCACCTCGAGCGCGGTGCGCTCCGCCGCGCGCGAGAGCGCGTGCGTGTCCTTGCCCAGGAAGAGCGGCCCCGTGGTCCCCTGGGCCGCGCGGTACTCCGCGATGGCCTGGCTGATGGCCCGGATGTGCGCGGCGGTGAAGGTGCCGTTGCCTGGCGTGCCCCGGTGCCCGCTGGTGCCGAAGCTCACCCGCTGCGCCGGGTCGGCCAGGTCGGGCACGCGTTCCTGGTAGTCACGCTCCAACCGCGTGACGTCGATCAGCAGGCTCTCGGGGGCGGGCTGGCCGGCCAGTGGATGCATGGGCGGGGTCGGGGGTGGAGTCGTTCCTATGATAGACCGCTCCCGGCGCGACGGCCACGGCCGCCGCCCGCCCCTCCAGCTCCACGTCCTTCCCGACCGCCGTGCTTGCCTTTCCCCGGGCCGGGCGATATGGTGCAGCGTAGCGGTCGTGCACAATTCTGCGTGGCCTTGTCGGGCGGGGATCTGCTCCGCAAGTCGAAGGCACGGGGGCCCCGGAACGGGGCGGTCCGTGCCTTTTCCTTTTCCCCTTCGGTCATGCCGTCAGCTTCCGCGGTTTCCCAGATCGGCCCCCAGGCCCGCGCCGAGTTTCTCGGCCGGCTGTTCGCCGCCGTGGCGCTGGCCGGCGGCCTGCTCGGCCTCGCCGGGGCGCTCACCGGCGTGACCATCCTTGCCGAGCCCGTGGCGGCGTGGCCCCCGCTGCATCCGCTCGACGCGCTCGGCCTGGTCGCCCTCGGGGCGGGGCTGCTCGGCTACCAGCTGCACCGCCCCACGCTGGCGCGCGCGGGCGCGATCGTGGCCGTGCTCACCGTGCTGGCCGCCTCGCTGCTCCGTGCCGGCCTCTTCCACGCCGGTGCCCCGGGCCCGCCCTTCGCGTCCATCACGCTCGCGGCCGCCGCCGTGATCGGGCTCCTCCCCGCCGCCTTCACCGACCAGCGCGAACGCGCCGTCCGGGGCTTCGGGACCAGCGGTTTCATGCTCATCGCGCTCTCGGGCACGCTGTTGCTCGCCCGGGCCACGGGCGTCCTCGATCCGCTCGAGGACACCGTGGTCGCCGGCGTCTCGCTCCAGGTGCTCCTCGGCGCCCTGTGCCTCGGCCTCGCCTTCCTCGCGACGGCCTGGTCACCCGGGCTCGCGGAGACCGCGACCTGGCTGCCGCTCGCCGTGGGGCTCTCCGGCGTGATCACCGTGATGGTCCTCTGGCAGGCGCTCTCGGTGCGGGAGCGCGTGCTGCTCGCGGCGCAGGCGGCCCAGGCCGCGGAGGGGGAGCGGCACAGCCTGCAGCGTGAGCTCGCGGTGACCGCCCGGACCCTCCAGCGCGTGGCCGAGTGGCGCGCGGAGCGAAGCCCCCGGGCGGCGCGTTCCGTGGACCTCGAGGCGCTGCGGCGCGACCTCGCCGGCCTCGAGGCCGCCGCCTGGCTGGTGCCCGGGGACCGGCCCAGCGAGCCACTCACCTCGCAGGCCGCCGACCCGGCCGTCGATTCCGTCTGGCGGGCGTACCTCGGCACCGGGCCGCTCGCCGACTCGGTGGCCTACCTCCCGCTGGATGGCTTCTCGCGCTCGTTCGTGGTGCTCGCGCCGGCCTGCACCGGTGGCGGCTGCGCCGGCGCGGTCGGCGGCGTGCTCCATTCGGCGCGGCTCTTCCAGGCGCTCCTCGCCGACACCACCCGCGGCTTTCACTTCAGCATCGCCGGGGGCGGCCGGCCGCTCGACGGCGCCCGGCTGCCCGGCCCGCCGGAACAACCGATCGCGCGCAGCGTGCCGCTCGAGGTGGGCGCGGTGCGCCTCATCCTCACGGCCTGGCCCACCCCGGTCACGCGGCAACGGGCCGAGTCGATCCTCCCCGACGTCATCGCGGTGCTGGGCCTCATGATGAGCGGGCTGATGGCGACGCTCATCGCGCTGGGCCAGCGTGCCCGGCGCTCCGCGCGCGAGATCGAGCGCGGCCGCCTGGCGCTGGCGCTCGAGCGGGCCACGGACGGCATCTGGGAGTGGGACCTCGTCACCGGCTCCGCGGTGCGCAGCCACGGCATGCTGCGCTACCTGGGCTACGAGGCGCAGTCCCTGCCCGAGCTGCCGCAGACCTGGCTCGGGCTCATCCACCCGGAGGACCGCGAGCGGGTGGAACTCGCCCTGGCCCAGCACCTCCGCGGCGAGCGCCCCGCCTTCGAGGCCGAATACCGGGTGCGCAGCTCCAGCGGTGCCTGGCACGCCATCATGGACCGCGGCCGCGTCACCGACCGCGACGGCGAGGGCCGGCCGCTCCGGGTCCTCGGCATCAGCGCCGACGTCACCGAGTCGCGCGCCGCGGAGCTGGCCCAGGAGGCCAGCGAGCGCCGCTTCCGCACCATGTTCGACAGCGGCTTCCAGCCCAAGCTGCTGCTCGACGCGAACGGCGTGGTGATCGAGGTGAACCGGGCCGCGCTCGAGGGACGCGCCGGCGACGAGGGCATCCGCGGCCAGCCGGTCTGGCAGGTGCTCTGGTGGGCCCTCGATCCCGCCACGGGGCCCCGGCTCCAGGAGGCCATCGCCCGGGTGCGGGCCGGCCGCGGATCCGTGGTGCAGTACGAGGAGGAGGTCCAGGGACCGCACGGCCAGACGACCATCCTCGAGATCGGCATCAAGCCGATCGAGGCGGGCGCGGGCCAGCCGGCCCAGCTGCTGCTCGAGGCCCGCGACATCACCACCCGGCGCCGGGCCGAGGCGGCGCTGCAGGAGGTCGACACCCTCACCACCATGGGCCGCATCGCCGCGCGGGTGGCGCACGAGATCAACAACCCGCTGGCCGGGATCCAGAACGCCTTCCTCCTCATCAAGGGCTCGATCCCCGGCGACCACCCGCACTTCCGCTACGTGGGCGCCATCGACCGGGAGATCGGCCGCATCGCGGCGGTCACCCGCCAGCTCTACGAGACCTACCGACCCGAGACCGACCAGACCGGCGAGACCTCGGTGCGCACCGTCCTGGGCGACGCCGTCGCCTTCCTGGAGCAGGTGAACCGCGCCAGCCGGGTGCGGGTGGAGCTGCAGCTCGACGGCCTGCCCACCGTGATCGGCCTGCCCTCGTCCATGCTGCGGCAGATCGCCTACAACCTGGTCCAGAACGCCATCGAGGCCTCGCCGCCCGACAGCGTGGTGACCATCGCCGCCGGGCTCGACGAGGGCCGCCTCGGCCTCCGCGTCCGCGACCACGGCCCCGGCGTCCCGCCGGAACTGCGCGAACGGATCTTCGAGCCCTTCTTCAGCACCAAGGACCGGCGCATCCGCACCAGCGGGATGGGGCTGGGCCTGGCCCTGGTGCGCCGGACCGTCGCCGCCGCCGGGGGCACCATCATGGTGCAGGACGCCGCGGGCGGCGGGTCGGAATTCGTGATCAGCATCCCTCTGCACCCGCGCAACCAGGACACCGCACCATGACGGACGCCGGACACATCCTCCTCGCCGACGACGAAGCCACCTTCCTCAGCGCCACCGCCGACCTGCTCCGCGCCGAGGGCTTCCGCTGCACCACCGTACCGGACGGCGAGTCGGCCCTCGCCGCCGTGGCCGCCGAACCGTTCGACCTGCTGATCACCGACCTCGAGATGCCCGGGAACGCCGACCTCGGCCTGGTGCGACGCGTGGCCGAGCTGAGCGGGGGGCTCCCGGTCATCATCCTCACCGGCTATCCCAGCGTCCGCTCGGCGGTCGCCTGCATCGAGCTGCCGGTGGCGGCCTACCTCACCAAGCCGGTGCACTTCCCCGACCTGCTCGAACGCTCCCGCCGCGCCGTGGGGCGCTTCCGCGCCTGGCAGGCGATGCAGCGCACCGAGGAGCGGCTGCGCTCCTGGCAGTCGGAGTTCGCGCAGATGACCCGGGTCCCGGCGGGCGGCGGGCCGATGCCCGTGGACCTCTTCCTCACGCTCACGCTGCGCAACGTCATGGGATCGCTGACCGACCTCGAGCAGCTCGGGCGGGCCCTCAACCAGCAGCCCGTCGACGCGCATGCCTGCCAGCTGCTGAACTGTCCGCGGGGCGCCCAGCTGCAGGAGGCGATCGGCGAGACCATCCGCGTGCTCGAGGAAACCAAGGGCGCGTTCAAGTCGAAGGCGCTGGGCGACCTTCGCCACCGGCTGGAGCTGCTGCTCGCGCACGTGTGACGGACATCACCCGCCTGACGCACGCGCGAATTCGGTCATTGCGCGGGCCTCCGGGGTTTCCTATACTGCGCGTGGAAGAACAGCGGCCGCTCGGCGGCCACCTTGGCGTGGGGACACGCGGTTCCCAAGTCGAAGGCGCGACACGGATCAGCAGCACCGATCCGGGCGCGCCTTTTCTGTTGTTCCCCCGGCCACGCATCGTGGCCGCGGCAGGCCTTCACCGAAGGGAGCGAGCCATGCTCCGCTGGGCCCTGGCGTTCCTGATCCTGTCGCTCGTCGCGGCCTTCCTCGGCTTCGGCGGCGTGGCGGCCACCTCCGCGGGCATCGCGAAGGTGCTGTTCTACCTCTTCCTGCTGGTGTTCCTCGTGACGCTCGTCCTCGGACTGGCGGCCGGCAAGAAGCTCGTCTGACGCCCGGGCCGCCAGGCCCGGGCCACCCTGCACACGAACTCGGGAGTCTCCGATGAACCGCGATCACCTGAAGGGCGAATGGACCCAGCTCAAGGGGCTGGTCCGCGAGAAGTGGGGCAAGCTCACCGACGACGACCTCGCGGTCATCGCCGGCCGGCGCGACCAGCTCATCGGCACGCTGCAGAAGCGCTATGGCACCGCCCGCGAGCTGGTGGAGGAGCAGGTGCGCGAGTGGGAAGCGCAGTTCGCCGGCCGGTGACCCGACCCGCCCCATCGGGCCGAGCCGCTCGCGCGGACCGGCCCGGGGGCCTCACGCAGGAGCGACCCATGCAGCATGCCTTCTCCCGCGCGGCCGCCGCGGGGCTCGTCCTCGGCCTGGCGGCGCTCGCACCGACCGCGGCGCACGCCCAGGGCAGCACCGCCCTCACCCTCTTCGGCGGCGTCTACACCCCCCTCGGCGAGGACATCGACCTGGGCGCCGTCGGCGGCAGCGTCGAGCGCAACAACAGCTTCGCCGGCGGCGCCCGCCTCACCTTCTGGGGACCGGGCATCCTCGGCCTCGAGATGACCGGCGCCTACTCCCCGGCCAAGGTCCACGTGGCCGGCGGCGTGATCAACGAGGACCGCAACCTCAACGCCTTCTTCGGCAGCGCCAAGCTGATGCTCGGCATCAGCCCCAGGCTCGCCCCCGTGGGGATCCACGTCGGCGCCGGGCCGGCGATCATCCGCCGCGGCGAGGACGTCACGGCCCAGTCGGAGAGCCAGACCGACTTCGGCGTGGTCGTGGGCGGCGGTGTACGGCTTCCGATGACCACCGGCATCGCGGTGCGCATCGATGCCGAGGACTACATCTACAAGAGTGACTTCGGCGACAACGACAAGACCAGGAACGACCTGGTCCTCTCGGCCGGACTCTCGTTCGGGTTCTGAGACCCCAGGCTCACGGACCACCGGCGGCTGCCGCCGGCGGCTCCCCCGCTGCCCGCGGCCGCACCCGCCGCGCGGGACAGGTCTCCCGGAAGGAAGGTCCTCAACAGTCCGGGAGACGATCCCCGCAGTTCACGCCCTCCACGTCGAGACGGGGG
>JBGAPX010000031.1:0-30593 GCA_044221045.1 Gemmatimonadales bacterium | reverse complement strand
CGCTTGCGGCGACAGCAACGAGCCGGCCGCCGAGGACCACACACCCGTGCGCTTCGGGGTCGCGGTGAATGGTACGCCGTTCACCGACACCCTGCGCCTGACTGCCGGCGGGACCGACAGCGTGCGGCTTTCGTTCTACAACCAATCCGGTGAGAACCTCGACGTGGCAGAGGACGAGCATTTCAGCCTGCTTACCTTCACCCCCGCGACCGGCCTGACCGCCACGATGGATGCGACGCACCACTTCCGGCACGGGGTCGCGGTGACGGCCACCGCCGGTGATACCGGCACGGTGGCAATCGGTTACGGCCATGACGCGCTGGCGGATGAGGAGACCTTCTTCCTGCCGTTCAAGATCCAGTAGCCGCCGACCGATCCGGATCGCCGCGCGCCTCGTTACAGGGACCGGGACGCTCCTGACGCGTCCCGCCTGCGGCGGGGCGCGCTGCGTTCAGGCGCTGGCGCCACCCGGGGCGGAGGGCGCATAGTTGAGCGTGACCGATCCCCGATCCACGGGCCCGCAGGACGGGCGTCCCGGCCCCCGGCTGCTCGCCGAAGCGCGCGAGGGGCGCCTGCTCGCTGGCCTCCTGGCGCGTGACGAACGCGCCCTGGTGGAGCTGGTGGACGTGGCTACCCCATGGCTCCTGGCCGTCGCCGGGGCGATGCTGTCCGACCGGGACGAGGCCGAGGAGGTGGTGCAGGAGGTATTCATCATCGCCTGGCGCCGCATCGACCTGTTCGACGCCTCGGACGGGCGCCTGGTGCCGTGGCTGCTCCGCATCACGCGCAATCGTGCCATCGACCGCCTCCGCGCCCGGCGCCGGCAGGCGGAGAAGGCCCGGCGACTCGAAGTCTACGACGCGCCCGGGGCCGGCGGCGTGGCACCGGTCGAGCCGGACGAGTCGGCCGCCCCCGGCTGGCACGTGCACGGAGCGGTGCACCGGGCGCTGGCGGCGCTCCCGCAGGAGCAGCGTGAGGTGGTCCGCCTGGCCTACTTCGAAGGACTCACCCATTCGGACATCGCGGGGCGTCTCGGCGTCCCGCTCGGCACCGTGAAGACCCGGCTGCGGCTTGCCTTCGACAAGCTGCGCGCCGGGCTGGCCTCGATCAGGGACTGGGTCGTATGAACTCGCATGCAGGGTGGGTCGAGCAGCGTTCCGCCTTCGTGGCACGGGCACTCGAGCCGGACGAGGAACGCGCCTTCCGCGGGCACCTGGCCGGTTGCGCGGAGTGCCGCGACGCGGTCGAACAGCTGGAGCGGGACCTGGCCTGGCTGCCGATGGGGCTCCCGCCAGCGGTCCCGACACCCGGACTCCACCGACGCCTGGTGGCTGGCGCGCTGGGGGAGCGGCGCGCGGCGCCGCGGTGGTGGGCACCGGTGGCGCTGGCCGCCTCCCTGGTCCTGGCGGCCGGCGCCTGGTTCTGGGCGCTCGCGACGACCCGCGCCTTCGAGACGCAGCTGACCGGGGAGCGGGCCCGTCTGGCCGAGGAACTGGCCATGGTGCGCGACACGCTGGGGATCATCCGGGGGGCGGCGGTGGTGCGGCACGCCAGCATCGCGATGGACGGACGGCAGGGCGGGCTGCTGATCTTCGCGGACGAGCGCACCCACCGGTGGAATGTCGTGGTCTACGGACTCCCGGCGCCGCCCGCGGGCGAGACCTGCCAGTTCTGGTTCATCACCGAGGCCGGGATGGTGCGGAGCGTGGCGGTGCCGTCCGACGGCCGGACACCCGCCTTCCTGACACTTCCGATGCCGCCCGATGCCCGCCACGTGATGGGCGCGGCCCTGACGCTCGAGCCGGCGGGTTCCAGCGGGGGCGCGCCCGCCGGGGTACAGCTGGCGCACCTGATGCTCTGAGGCGTCAGCCGGGCGGGGCGGGGATGCTGAGGGTGAAGGAGGCGCCGGGCGTCACCTGGTTGAGACGGAGGCTGCCGCCGTGCGCCTCGGCGATCGACCTTGCGATCGCGAGGCCGAGCCCGGTGCCCGGCGCCGTGGTGCTGCCGCGGGTGAAGCGCTCGAAGATCCGGTCCCGCTGCTCCGGCGGGATCCCGGGCCCGAAATCCCGCACCGTCACCCAGGAGGTGAGCTGGCCCGGCTCGCCGCCACTGCCGGCGGAGAGTTCCACCGCCGAGCCTGGGGCGTGCAGCAGGGCGTTGTGGACCAGCGCCATCAGCGCCCGCTCGAGCATGCCACGGTCGCCCAGCACCGGGGCGGCCTCGAACTCGCCGTGGCGCAGCTCGCGGCCGGCGGCGGTGGGCAGCGCCCGCGCCCGGGTGAGCACGACGTTCACGAGGTCGTCCAGGTAGAGGCGCTCGCGGGCCGGCCGCAGCGCCTGGCTGTCGCCCCGGGCGATCAGGAGCAGGTCGCCGACCAGGACTCCGAGCTCATCGGCCTCGCTCGCGATCCGCGCCAGGGCCTCCCGGTCGCGGGCCGCGTCGGCCGCGCCCCGCAGCGTGACCTCGGCGTCACTGCGGATGATCGCGATCGGCGTGCGGAGCTCGTGCGCCACGTCGGCGAGGAACTTGCGCTGCCGCTCCGCCACGCCGCGCTCCAGCTCCAGGGCGGCCCCGAGCCGTTCCACCAGCAGGTTGAGCGCATCGGTCAGCGTCGTGATCTCGTCGCCGGCGGGATGCGGCGCCAGCCGGGTGAATCGCGCGGCTCCCTGTTCCACCTCCCCTGCGATCCGTTCGGCCGATTCCGCCACCCGGACGATGGGTCGCAGCACCAACCCGGACGCCCACGCGCCGCCCAGCGCTCCGAGCACCAGGATCAGTGGCAGCACGGTCACCAGCGAACGGCGCAGCCGCACCAGCCGGCGTTCCAGCGGCAGGGTGCTCATCGCGATGACCACCTCGGTGCCCGCGAGCGGCACCCGGACCACGCGCGCGGGGCCGTCGCGCAGCTGGAGGGTCGTCAGCCGCCGCGGCGCGCCCCGGGGCGGGACGTCGTCGAAGTAGGCCTCGTCGGGGATCCGCTGGCTCACCGCCAGCAGCCGCCCCGCGCTGTCGAAGGCCACGAGGGTCCGGTCGCCGTAGGCCAGCTCGCTCACCACGTGCCCGGCGGTGCCGGTGGAGCTCGTGAACTCGGCGCTGTCCATGGCGAACAGGGAGCGGACGCTCCGGGCCGCATCGGTCAGGCCGTGGTCGAAGTCCCGCCGGTAGCTGCGGCCCAGGTGCAGGTAAAGCCCAAGGGCTCCGAGGCCCAGGAGGACCGCGAAGCCCGTGGCAAAGACCAGCGCGAGGCGTGTCCGGAGCCCGAGCGGGTTCACCCGGTGCGGCCACCCCGGTTGGGGTCGAGGGAGTAGCCGGCACCCCGGACCGTATGGATCAGGGGCGTGAGGCCGGGCTGGTCGACCTTGCGTCGGATGCGCGACACGTAGACGTCGATGATATTGGAAAAGGGGTCGTAGTTCTCGTCCCACACGGCGCCGCTGATCTGGGCCCGGCCGCACACCTGCCCGGCCTGCCGTGCAAGATACTCGAGCAGCGCGTATTCCGTGGTCGTCAGTTCCACCGGCCGGCCGGCGCGGCTGACGGTGCGGGCGGCGGGGTCCACCACCAGGTCGGCGACGGTGATCTGGGGCGGGCGGCTCTCCGGGGCCCGCCGCTGCAGGGCCCGCAGCCGCGCCACGAGCTCCTCGAACGCGAACGGCTTGACCAGGTAGTCATCCGCCCCGCTGTCCAGGCCCAGCACCCGGTCCTCCACGGTGTCCCGCGCCGTGAGCATCAGGATCGGGACCGGAATGGCCCGCTTCCGGAGTTCGGCCGCCAGCCCGAAGCCGGAACCGTCCGGCAGGTTCACGTCGAGGATCACCGCGTCGTATCGCTCCAGCTCGAGCTTCTGCCGGGCGGCCGCCAGGGTCGCCGCGGTGTCGACGGCGTGCGCCGTCTCCCGGAGGCCGCGGGCGAGGCTCTCGAGCAGGCGGCTCTCGTCTTCCACGAGGAGTACGCGCATGTGCGTGACGTCCTCAGTCGTCGTCGCCATCGTGGTCTCCCCCGCCCGCCCCTGGGCCATCGGCGGGCAGGTCGGCCGCCGGCTGCGCCACCACGGCGCCATCCCGGATCTCATCGTGCCGGATGACGCCTCCGGCCAGCGCCGCCCAGCCGAAGAGCCCGGCGCTGACGAGCAGGCCGGCGGCGGTGATGCCCGCCAGGCCCGTGGCCGCCGGCCGGTCGCCGCGACCCTGCCACAGGGTGACCAGCGCCAGCGCGCCCGTCACCATGATCGCGATCAGCGCCGCCTCCGCCCGTTCCTCGTGCTCGTGCACCATCCGCTCCTGCATCCAGGCGGCGTCCTCCACCTGCTCCTCCGCCGGCTCCCCCGTGAGGAACACCGGGTAGGCGAGCGCCGCCACGATCACCGCCGCGCCGAGCGCGGATCGCTGCACGTCGCGCGAGCGGCGGATGAGCCCCCACAACAGCAGGCAGAGCACCAGCGGGGTGCCCAGGACGGGGAGGTGATTGAACATCAGGTGGAAATGCGCCGCGCTCATGGCCGATCCCGGTGAATGGACGCGGCCAATCTAGAGCCCAGGCGATGAATTCATGATGAACACCAGCGGCCGGGGGGTACTGGCCCGAGGCGGTGTCGTAAGTTGTTGAGCGGGAAGTCGTTGTGAGGCGGTGGCGGGAGGGCTCGCGGGCTATTCGCGGGCCTGGTCTCCGCCCAGCTCACCGATCGGGTCGGTCATGTCCTCATCGCCATCGGCGGGGATGGAGGCGCCGTCGGCGCCGAGGAGGCGGAAGGCGGCCCACTGGTGACGCTTGGCCGTCTTGGAGCGGGGCCCATTGTACAGCAGCGAGACCAGGAACATGCCGTCACGGCGGCCCAGGTAACCCACCAGGCTCGAGACGCCGTTCAGGGTGCCGGTCTTGGCGCGCACTACCCCCGCCGCCGGCAGGCCGCCCGCCAGGCGGGCCAGGGTGCCGACGCCGTTGGCCGGCAGCAGGTACGGGAAGTTCCGGCCGGCCGGGGTGTTCTGGAAGTTGGCCATGTAGTAGATGAACGTGGCCGGCGTGACCCGGTCCTCGTGCGACATGCCGCTGCCGTCCACCAGCTTCACGCCGCCCGCGACGCCCGCCACCTGCTGCACATGCTCGGTCAGCAGCTCGGGGCCGCGTTCCGGGCCGGCGGCCCACCGCAGCAGGAGCTCGGCGCCGATGTTGAGGCTGCGCCGGTTGACCTCGTACGCCACCGAGTCGAACGTGGCCGATTCCACCGACGCCATGACCTCGGTGGGCGGATTCTCGACGAGGATCGGCGAGGGGGCCCGGTCCCACGTGATGCCGGCCTGCTCGAGCGCGCGGGCCCACGCGGCGGCCAGCACCGCCCGCGGATCGCCGGCCACGGTCACCAGCCGCCGCACCCCGGCGCCGACCCCGACCGCGCCCGTCACCAGGTAGCCGCCATCGGCCATGCGGCGGATCCGGAGCCGCGACCGCCGGCCACCCACGGTGCTCGCGTGGACCGTCACCAGCGCGTTGAGGCCGGCGGGCGAGGTCTGCACCAGCGACGGCCGCGCGCCGACCTTGCGGCCCGGCGCCACGTGCAGCCACACCACGTTCTCATGCAGGGTCAGCGCCCCGACCAGCGGCGTGTAGAGGCTGCCCCAGTTGCCCCGGTTCCACACCGTGGGGAAGTGGGCCTCCGCCGGGTTGCCGTCGGCGCTCAGGACCGTGAGCGGTCCGCGCAGTCGCCGCACGCCGGAGGCCGCGAGCTGGTTGGCCAGGTCCTGCAGGCGGGGGCCGCTGCCGTCGGGGCTTTCGAGGGTGGGATCGCCGTTGAGCTCGAGGGCCCAGCGACCGTTCCACTCTCCGGTGCTTTCATCGAGGGTGCCGTAGCCCACCACCCGGGTGCTCCGCCGGGCGTCGCCGCCCAGGACCGAGCGGGCATAGCCGGTGGTGAGCAGCTTCACCGTGCTGGCGGGAATGAGCGGGGTGTCCGGATTCACGCTCCAGAGGATCTGGCCCTGCTGGTCCGCGACCACGATGCCCCAGGTGCCCGGGGCGGAGCGCCGGGCGCTCCGGTACCACTGGTCGAGCCGGGTCTTGAGGGTGCGAGGGAGCTCCTGCGCCACGCCACGCGACGGCACCGCCGTGGCGCAGAGCGCCACCGCGGCGAGGGTCAGCATGCAACGTGTGATCAGGCGCACAGGGCAAAAAACTCCGGGGTCTCTCAGAATCCTCGGCGATCCTGCCGGCCAACTGAAGCGAATCAGGCGAACCGGCCAATCTACCGGCCGGCGTCACCTTGGCAACCCTTGGCATGGCAACAACTTGGAACGGGGGGCCGGCGCGATGTGCCGGCGGCTGACGGAATGAAGTGCAAGAGGGGGGCCAGCAGGGGGCCCCGGCCCGGCCCAGCGGCCCGGCCGGGGTGCCGGGGGAAGGCTACTTGAGCAGCAGCTTGGCGATGGTCTGCAACTGCATGTTGCTGGTGCCCTCGTAGATGGTGCCAATCTTGGCGTCGCGATAGTACTTCTCGGCCGGATACTCCTTGGAATAGCCGTACCCGCCGAACAGTTCCAGGCACTTGCTGGTGGTGCGGTCGGCCATCTGCGAGCTGTAGAGCTTGGCCATCGCGGCCTCACGCTGGAACGGCAGGCCCTGGTCCTTGAGCCGGGCGGCATTGTAGACGAGCAGCCGGGCGGCCTCGAGTTCGGTGGCCATCTGGCCCAGCTGGAACTGCACCCCCTGGAACTCCCCGATCGCCTTGCCGAACTGCTTGCGCTCCTTCACGTAGGCCACCGCGGCATCGAGGGCGCCCTGGGCGACGCCGATCATCTGCGCCCCGATCCCGATGCGGCCCTCGTTGAGCGTCTCGATCGCGATCTTGTAGCCGATCCCCACCGGCCCGAGCACGTTCTCCTTCGGCACCCGGCACGACTCCAGGATCAGCTCCGTGGTGCTGGAGGCCCGGATGCCGAGCTTGTTCTCCTTCTTGCCGACCGCGAACCCGGGGAAGTCCCGCTCGACCAGGAAGGCGGTGATCCCCTTGTAGCCCTTGGCGAAGTCGGTATTGGCGAAGATCAGGAAGATCCCGGCTTCGCCGCCGTTGGTGATCCAGAACTTGCGCCCCGTGAGCTCCCAGTGGGTGCCCTTGTCGTCGGCCCGGGTCTCGAGGGCGAAGGCATCGCTGCCGCTGGCCGGCTCCGACAGCGCGAAGGCGCCGAGGAGGCTCGTGGTGAGGCGCGGGAAGAGCCGGGCCTTCTGCTCCTCGCTTCCCCAGCGCAGCAGCGCGTTGTTGAACAGGGTGTTGTGGACGTCCACGTAGATCGCCGCCGAGGCGTCCACCCGGGCGAGCTCCTCGATGGCCAGCGCCGCGAGGAAGATGCTCCCGCCGGCCCCGCCGTGCTGCTCCGGGACCTCGATCCCCATCAGGCCCAGCTCGAACAGCCGGGCGATGATCGCCGGGTCGAACCTGGCCGCTTCGTCCATGGCGTGGACGTGGGGCAGGATCTCGGCCACGGCGAAGTCGCGGACGGTGCTGCGGAAGAGCTCCTCTTCTTCGGAGAGGACGCTGAGCGGGCCCGGCGGGGTCTGGTTGGTCATGGGCGGGAAAATAAGACGGGCGCCCGCCCGCGGCGAGCGGGGCCCGCCCCCCCCTCCCGGGCCCCCCCCCTCCCGGGCCCGATCCTGATGAAATCCTGATGCCGATGCCCCCCTTCCAGATCCGGCCCTGATCTCCCCGACCCTACCTTCTGCGGTACCCCAACAGGATTCCGGCGTGGAACTGCTGCTGCTGGCGCTGGCGATCGGGCTCGGGCTGGTGACCTGGGGCCTGATCCGCCTGGCGGAGAAGGTCTAGCCGCCATGGTGCTGCTCATCGTGGTGGGCGTCATCGCCCTCTGCCTGCTCGGCTACCTGTTCGCGGCCCTCCTCCGGCCGGAGATGTTCTCATGACCGGCAACGCGGTCCTGCAGCTGGCCCTCCACCTCGGGCTGCTGCTCGCCCTGGTCAAGCCGCTGGGCGGCTACATGGCCCGGGTCTACGCGGACGAGCCCCACCCCCTGGGGCGGTGGCTGGCCCCCGTCGAGCACCGTTGTTACCGCCTGCTCGGGGTGTCGCCCCATGAGGAGATGACCTGGCCGCGCTACGCCGCGGCGGTCCTGCTCTTCAGCGGGGTGAGCCTCCTCGCCGTCTACCTGCTGCTGCGGCTGCAGGGGGTGCTGCCGCTCAACCCCGCCGGGATGCCGGCCGTGCCTCCGGCGCTGGCCTTCAACACTGCCATCAGCTTCGTCAGCAACACCAACTGGCAGGCCTACGGCGGGGAGGCCACCCTGAGCTACCTGACCCAGATGCTCGGCCTCACGGTGCAGAACTTCGCCTCGGCGGCCGCCGGCATGGCCGTGCTGGTGGCGCTGGCGCGCGGCATCGCCCGGCACGAGACCGGACAGCTGGGCAGCTTCTGGGCGGACCTGGTCCGGGGCACCCTGTACATCCTCCTGCCGCTTTCGCTGGTGCTGGCGCTGCTGCTGGTGTCGCAGGGCGTGGTGCAGAGCTTCGCACCCTACCGGTCCGCGACCCTGGTCGAGGCCGCGGGTGCCGACACCGCGCGCGTCACCACCCAGGTGCTCCCGCTGGGTCCGGCCGCCTCGCAGATCGCCATCAAGCAGCTCGGCACCAACGGCGGCGGCTTCTTCAACGTCAATTCGGCGCATCCCTTCGAGAACCCCACGCCCTTCACCGACTTCCTGGAGGTTCTCTCCATTCTGCTCATCCCTGCGGCGCTCTGCTACACCTTCGGCCGCCTGATCGGCGACACCCGCCAGGGCTGGGCGCTGCTCGCGGCGATGACGCTGGTGTTCGTGGTGCTGCTGGTGCCCACGGTGCTGGCGGAGCAGGCTGCGTCCCCGCCCCTCGCCGTGCTGGGCGTCGACCAGGCGGCCACGCCGCTGCAGGCGGGCGGCAACATGGAGGGCAAGGAGGTCCGCTTCGGCATTGCCGGCTCGGCCCGCTGGGCGGTGGCCACCACCGCCGCCTCGAACGGTTCGGTCAATGCGATGCACGACTCCTTCACGCCGCTCGGCGGCCTCTTCCCGCTGCTGCTGATGCAGCTGGGCGAGATCATCTATGGCGGGGTGGGTTCGGGGCTGTACGGGATGCTGCTGTTCGCCATCGTGACCGTCTTCATCGCCGGCCTGATGGTGGGGCGGACGCCCGAGTACCTGGGCAAGAAGATCGAGGCGTACGAGATGAAGATGGCGAGCCTCGCGATCCTGGTGCCGAACCTCCTGGTGCTGGCGTGCACCGCGCTGGCGGTGGCCACCGGTGCGGGGCGGGCGGGGGTGTTCAACCCGGGGCCGCACGGGTTCTCCGAGGTGCTCTACGCCTTCAGCTCGATGGCCAACAACAACGGCAGCGCCTTCGGCGGACTCGGAGCCGGGAGCACCTTCTACACGGTGCTGGGCGGCGTCGCCATGTGGCTGGGCCGGTTCGGGGTGCTGGTGCCCGCGCTGGCGGTGGCCGGCTCGCTGGCGCGGAAGAAGCAGGTGCCCGTCGGCGCCGGCACGCTGCCGACGCACACGCCGCTCTTCGTGCTCCTGCTGCTCGGGACGATCGTCCTGGTCGGCGCGCTCACCCACCTGCCCGGCCTGGCGCTTGGCCCGGTGGTCGAGCACCTCCAGCTCCACGCGAGGTAGGTGCCATGCCCTCCCCCGCGGCCGCGCGGCCCCTCTTCGATCCGGCCATCACCTGGTGGGCCATCCTGGCCAGCTTCCGGAAGCTCGACCCGCTGCACCAGCTCCGGAACCCGGTGATGCTCGTGGTGTGGGTGGGGAGCCTGCTGACCACCGTGCTGGGCGCGCTGGCGGCCACGGGGCACCTGGCGGAGCACGCCGGGTTCATCCTCGCCATCGCAGCCTGGCTCTGGCTCACGGTGCTGTTCGCCAACTTCGCGGAGGCCATGGCGGAAGGGCGCGGCCGGGCGCAGGCGGACACGCTCCGGAAGGCCCGTGCCGACGTCAACGCCAAGAAGCTGCGGGATCCCGCCGTGAAGAGTGACTTCCTGAATGTCCCCGCGAGCACGCTCCGCAAGGGCGACATCGTGCTGATCCACGCCGGCCAGCTGGTCCCCGGCGACGGCGAGGTGATCGAAGGCGTCGCCTCGGTGGACGAGAGCGCCATCACCGGCGAGAGTGCCCCGGTCATCCGCGAGAGCGGCGGGGACCGCAGCGCCGTCACCGGCGGCACCCGGGTGCTCTCGGACTGGATCGTGGTGCGGGTGAGTGCCAATCCGGGCGAGTCGTTCCTCGACCGGATGATCGGCATGATCGAGGCGGCCCGGCGCCAGAAGACGCCCAACGAGATCGCGCTCGAGATCCTGCTGGCCGCACTCACGATCGTCTTCCTGGTGACCGTGGTGACCCTGCATCCCTTCTCCGAGTACGCGGCGCGGGCCAGCGGGCAGGGGGCCCCCGCCACGCTTACGGTCCTGATCGCGCTGCTGGTGTGCCTCATCCCCACGACCATCGGCGGGCTGCTCTCGGCGATCGGCATCGCCGGCATGGACCGGATGATCCAGAAGAACGTGGTGGCGACGTCGGGCCGCGCGGTGGAAGCGGCCGGCGACGTCGACGTACTGCTGCTCGACAAGACCGGGACCATCACGCTGGGCAATCGGCAGGCGGTGGCGTTCCTTCCCGCCCCCGGCGTCACCGAGGCCGAGCTCGCGGACGCGGCCCAGCTCGCCTCGCTGGCCGACGAGACGCCGGAGGGGCGCAGCATCGTGGTGCTCGCCAAGGCGCGCTTCGGCCTGCGCGAGCGGGCGATCGCCGGCCTCGGCGCCACGTTCGTGCCTTTCAGCGCCCAGACCCGGATGAGCGGCGTGAACCTCGACGGACGCGAGGTGCGGAAGGGTGCCGCGGACACCATCGCGGCCTGGGTGCGGTCGGGCGGCGGGGAATTCCCGGCCCCGGTGCGTGGCGCCGTGGAGGACATCGCCCGGCAGGGCGGCACGCCGCTCGTCGTGGCCGACCGGTCCCGGGTGCTCGGCGCCATCCGGCTCAAGGACATCGTGAAGGGCGGGATCCGGGAGCGCTTCGCGGAGCTCCGGGCCATGGGCATCCGCACCATCATGATCACCGGTGACAACCCGCTCACCGCCGCCGCCATCGCCGCGGAGGCGGGCGTGGACGACTTCCTGGCGCAGGCCACCCCCGAGGCCAAGCTCGCGCTGATCCGGCAGCACCAGGCCGGCGGCCGCCTGGTGGCCATGACCGGCGACGGCACCAACGACGCGCCCGCGCTGGCCCAGGCCGACGTGGCAGTGGCCATGAACAGCGGCACCCAGGCGGCCAAGGAAGCCGGCAACATGGTGGACCTCGACTCCAATCCCACCAAGCTGATCGAGATCGTCGAGACCGGGAAGCAGATGCTCATCACCCGTGGCGCCCTCACCACGTTCAGCATTGCCAACGACGTGGCCAAGTACTTCGCCATCATCCCGGCGGCGTTCGCCACCACCTATCCGGTGCTCGGTGCCCTCAACGTGATGCGCCTGGCCACGCCGGCCAGCGCCATCCTCTCCGCGGTGATCTTCAATGCGCTGATCATCGTCTTCCTGGTGCCGCTGGCGCTGCGCGGGGTGCGGTACCGGCCGCTCGGCGCCCAGGCGCTCCTGCGCAACAACCTGCTGGTCTACGGGCTGGGCGGCCTGGTGGTGCCGTTCATCGGCATCAAGGTCATCGACCTCCTGCTCGTGGCCCTCCATCTCGTCTGAGGCCAGCGTCATGCGCACCCTGCTCCGGCCCGCGATCGTCTCGCTGCTCCTGCTCACCCTGGTCACCGGGCTGGGGTATCCCGCCGTGGTGAGCGGGATCGCGACGGCCCTCTTTCCCCGCCAGGCGGCCGGCAGCCAGCTCCGGTCCGGCGACCGCGTGGTCGGGTCGGCGCTGCTCGGGCAGGCCTTCACCGGTCGCCAGTACTTCTGGTCGCGCCCCAGCGCCACCGGGCCGGTGCCGTACAACGGCGCCCTCTCGAGCGGCTCCAACCTCGGGCCCACCAATCCGGCACTGCACCAGGCGGTCGCCGACCGGATCGCGGCCCTGCGCGCCGCCGATCCCGACTACCTGGCCCCGGTGCCCGTCGACCTGGTCACGGCCTCGGGCAGCGGCCTCGACCCGCACATCACGCCGGCGGCCGCGGAGTATCAGGCGGCCCGGGTGGCCCGGGCGCGGGGGGTGACGGTGGACAGCGTGCGCGCGCTGGTGGCCCGGCACACCGAGGGGCGACAGTTCGGGATCCTCGGCGAGCCCCGGGTCAATGTCCTGCGCCTCAACCTTGCGCTCGATGGCGTGCCCGCTGCACCATAGGACATGACCGCGAGCCGCCCGGACCCCGACGCGCTCCTCGCCCGCCTCCGCGCGGAGGAGGCCCGGGCCGCGCGAGGGCGGCTCAAGATCTTCTTCGGCGCCAATCCCGGCGTCGGGAAGACCTTCGCGATGCTCGAGGAGGCCCGGGCGCGCCGACGCGAGGGCGTGGACGTGCTGGTCGGCGTCGTGGAGACGCACGGCCGCGCCGACACCGCCGCGCTGGTCGACGCTGGCCCACACCAACGCGCCCGGCTCCCGCCACGAGCGGCGCTACCAGGACGTCGAGGACCTCCTCGCCGCCGGCATCAGCGTCTACGCCACCCTCAACGTCCAGCACCTCGAGAGCCTGAACGACGTCGTGGCCCAGATCACCGGGGTGGTGGTCCGGGAGACCGTGCCCGACGCCGTCTTCGACCAGGCCGACGAGATCGAGCTCGCCGACCTCACGCCGGACGACCTGCTGCGGCGGTTGGAGGAGGGCAAGGTGTACCTCCCGGAGCAGGCGGAGCGGGCCCGGGAGCAGTTCTTCCGGAAGGGCAACCTCATCGCCCTGCGCGAGCTGGCCCTGCGCCGCGTGGCCGAGCGGGTGGACGCCCAGATGCGCCGCTGGCGCGAGGAGCACGGGATCCGCGAGGTGTGGCCCGCGGGGGAGCGGCTGCTGGTCTGCGTGGGCCCCAACCCCGCGGGGCGCCGGCTGGTCCGGGCGGGCCGCCGGATGGCGGCGAGCCTGCGGTGCGACTGGATCGTGCTCCACGTGGAGACGCCAGGAGTGGGCGTCACCGAGGCGGAACGGGCCCAGCTGGTGGAGACCATGCAACTGGCGGAGGAGTTCGGCGCCACGACCGCCACCGCCAGCGGCCCCTTGGTGGCGGAGGAAGTGCTCAGCTTCGCCGCGCTCAACAACGCCACCCGGATCCTCGTCGGCAAGCCGACCCACCCTACCTGGCGCGACAAGCTGTTCGGCTCCACCCTGGACCGCCTGGTCCGCGGCAGCGGCGACGTGGACGTCTACGTGATCACCGGCGACGCGGGCGAGGAGCGGCCCGCACCGCGGCGGCCGCGGGTGGCGCGCCCCGCCCCGGCCCGGGAGTACGGCTTCGCGCTGGTCGTGGTGGCCGCCTGCACCCTGATCGGGTGGGTGGTGCTCCGCCGCCTCAGCATCACCGACGTGGCGATGGTCTACCTGCTCGGCGCCATGGTCGTTGCCTCCCGCTGCAGCCGCGGCCCGTCCCTGCTCTCCGCGCTGCTGAGCATCGCCCTGTTCGACTTCCTGTTCGTGCCGCCCATCTTCACCTTCGAGGTGTCGGACCTCCACTACGTCCTGACCTTCCTGGTGATGCTGGTGGTGGCGCTGGTGATCAGCGGGTTCACCCTCCGCATCCGGCAGCAGGCGCAGTCGGCCCGGGAGCGCGAGCAGCGCACCGCGGCCCTCTTCGCGCTGAGCCGCGACCTCGGCGCCACGCGCAGCCGGGAGGAAATCGTCGCCACCGCGCGCCGCCACCTGCTGGACAGCTTCCACTGTGAGGCGCAGCTGGTCGCACCGGGCCCCGACGGCCGGCTGGCCGCCGTGGCGCCTGTCGCGCCTCACCCCCATCTCGACGACCGCGAACTGGGCGTGGCCGACTGGGTGTTCCGGCGCGGGGAGATTGCCGGCGCCGGGACCGCCACCCTGCCCGCGGCCGCCGCGCTCCACTTGCCGCTCGCCGGCGGCGCGGGCGTGATCGGCGTGCTCGCGGTCTCGGCGCCCGACCTCTCGCCCTTCCAGGATCCCGCCCGCCGGCACCTGCTCGAGACCTTCGCGGGGCAGGTGGCCGTGGCCCTGGAGCGGGTGATGCTCGTGGCCGGCGCCCAGCAGGCCAGGCTCGAGACCGAGGCCGAGCGGCTCCGCACCTCCCTGCTGAGCTCGCTCTCCCATGATCTCCGCACGCCGCTCGCCATCATCACGGGCGCCGCCGGCAGCCTGCGCCGTGCCGGGGACGAGCTGGCCGCGCCCGCCCGCGCGGAGCTGCTGGACTCGATCCTCGACCAGTCCGCCCGGATGAACCGGCTCATCCGCAACCTGCTCGACATGATCCGGCTGGAATCCGGGAGCCTCCAGGTGCAGAAGGAGTGGCAGCCGCTCGAGGATGCGGTGGGCGTCTCCCTCATCCGCATGGGTGACCGGCTGGCCGGTCATCCGGTGACGGTGGCCCTGCCGGCCGACCTGCCCCTGGTGCCGCTCGATGCGGTGCTGCTGGAGCAGGTCTTCATCAACCTGCTGGAGAACGCCGCGAAGTACACACCGCCGGGCACCCCGATCGAGGTGTCGGCAGCCGCGATGCCCGAGGCGGTGATGGTGACCATCGCGGACCGTGGCCCGGGGATCCCCGCCGGCGAGGAGGAGATCATCTTCGAGAAGTTCCGCCGCGGCGCCGACGCCGAGCCGGGCCAGGGGGTCGGCCTCGGGCTCACGATCTCCCGGGGCATCATCCTGGCGCACGGCGGCCGGCTGTGGGCGGAGAATCGGCCGGAGGGCGGCGCCGCGTTCCGGTTCACCCTGCCGATCACCGGCCCCGCGCCACAGCCCATTCCCGAAGAAGCGGAGGTCGGCGCGTGAGCGGTCCCGCCCCGGTGGTGCTGCTCATCGAAGACGAGCCGCAGATGCGGCGCTTCCTGCGGGCGGCGCTGGGAACGCAACCATACGAACTGGTCGAGGCGCCCACCGCGCGGGAGGGCCTGGCCCAGGCCGCGAGCCGCGTGCCCGACCTGGTGCTCCTCGACCTCGGCCTCCCGGACGCGGACGGGCTGGACGTCACCCGGCGCCTGCGGGAGTGGTCGCGGGCGCCGATCATCGTCATCTCCGCCCGGGGACAGGAGCGCGACAAGGTCGCCGCCCTCGATGCCGGGGCGGACGACTACCTCACCAAGCCGTTCGGGGTGGAGGAACTGCTGGCGCGGATGCGGGTGGCGCTGCGCCACGCAGCGCGCGGGGTGGAGGGCGAGGGGCCCGTCTTCGAGGCCTGCGCGGTGCGCGTGGACCTCGCCCGCCGTCAGGTGCTCCGGGCGGGCCAGGAGGTGCACCTGACGCCCAACGAGTACAAGCTGCTGGCCACGCTGGTGCGGCACGCCGGGAAGGTGCTCACCCACCGGCACCTGCTCAAGGAGGTCTGGGGCATGAACGCCATCAACCAGACCCACTACCTGCGGGTGTACGTCACCCAGCTGCGCCACAAGCTCGAGGCGGACCCGACGCAGCCGCGGCTCCTCATCACCGAGCCGGGCGTCGGCTACCGGCTGCGCACGGAGTAGCCCCCGGGGCCTAGGGGGCGATGACCTGCAGCGCCACGCCGGCCCGGCCCATCGGCGCGGCGACCTGCACGCCGCGCACCCGGCCGCGGATGGCCGCGAGCATCTCCCGCGCGATCAGTATCCCCTCGGCCAGCGCCTCGTCCTTGCCCCGCGCCGACGCCACCCGCATCCGCTCGAGGATCGCCGGCGGCACCGTCACGCCGGGGACCTCGTTGGCGAGGAACTCCGCGTTCCGGAGCGAGACCAGCGGCCAGATGCCCGCGATGATCGGGACGCGGAACGGCGCCACCCGCTCCAGGAAGCGGTCCAGTTGCTCCAGGTCGAACACCGGCTGCGTCATCGCGTACTCGGCCCCCGCCTCGACCTTCCATGCGAAGCGCTTGAACTCGCGTTCCGGGTCCACCGCCGCCGGGTTCACCCCGACCCCGACCACGAATCGCGTGGTGCCCCCGAGGGCGTTGCCGCCGGGGTCGAGACCGCGATTGAGACGGCTTACCAGGTTGGTCAGGCCGATGCTGTCGATGTCGAAGACGGCGGTCGCGTCCGGATAGGGGCCCATCTTGGGCGGGTCGCCGGTGACGATGAGCAGGTTGCGTACCCCGCTCGCGGCCGCGCCCAGGAGGTCCGAGAGCATGCCGAGCAGGTTGCGGTCACGGCAGGCGTAGTGGACCACCGCCTCGAGGCCGATCTCCCGCTGGATCAGCAGCCCCGACAGCAGCGCCCCCATCCGGCTCTGGGCCCGCGGGCCGTCGGGAACGTTGACCGCGTCGACACCCGCGGCCTTGAGCTCGCGCACCTGCTCGAACATGGGGGCCGGGTCCACGCCCTTGGGCGGCACGATCTCCACGGTGGTGACGAAGTCGCCCCGCGCGAGCTTGGCGCCGAAGGCGGAGCGCTCCGCGAGCGGCACCGGCGTCTGCGGCTCCACCCGGGCGGGCTGGGCGGCGAACAGGGCCACGTGGCGGGGCGCCACGCTCTTCACGAACCCGATCATCGCCTTGATGTGCTCGGGCGTGGTGCCGCAGCAGCCGCCGACGAAGCGCGCCCCCGCCTCCACGATGCGGCGGGCGTACTCCGCCATGTACTCGGGGCTGGCCATGTAGATCTTGCGGTCGCCCACCTCGCGCGGGAGCCCGGCGTTGGGCTGCGCCGACAGCGGGATGCGCACCACCCGCGCCAGCTGCTCGATCACCTCCAGCACGCCGTGCGGTCCCACCGAGCAGTTCACTCCCACCACGTCGGCGCCCATCGCCTCGAGCCAGGGCCCGAAGGTGGCCGGCTCGGTGCCGTAGTAGGTCTTGCCGTCGGTGCCCACGGTCATCTGGGCCACCACGGGGAGGTCGCTGCGGGACCGGATGGCCTCGAAGGCGGCGCGCACCTCCTCGACATCGCTGAACGTCTCGATGATGAAGCCATCCACCCCGCCGGCCAGCAGGCCGTCCACCTGGCGGGTGAAGGCGTCGCGGGCCTCGGCCACGCCCATCTCGCCGAACGGCTCGATCCGGATGCCGAGCGGGCCGATGGCGCCGAGCACCGAGGCGCGGCTCCCCGCCGCGTCGCGCGCCAGCGCCGCGGCCGCCTGGTTGATCCGCTCGGTGTCTCCCGCCAGTCCGTACTGGGCCAGCTTCACCGGGTTGGCGCCGAAGGTGTTGGTCTCGAGCAGTTCCGCGCCGGCGCGCACGTACTCCCGGTGGATGTCGCGGATCAGGTCGGGCTGCTTGAGCACCAGTTCGTCGTAGCAGACGTTCAGGAAGATGCCCCGGCTGTAGAGCAGGGTGCCCATGGCCCCGTCGAAGACATGGGTCTGGCCGTCGTCGATCAGCTCGCGCAGTGTGCTCACCGCTCGTACCCCAGGTTCGGTGCCAGCCAGCGTTCCGTCTCCGCCACGGTCAGGCCCTTGCGGCGCGCGTAGTCCTCCACCTGGTCGCGGCCCACCCGGCCCACCCCGAAGTACTGCGCTTCCGGGCGCCAGAAGTAGTACCCGGCGACCGAGGCGGCGGGGAGCATGGCGCAGCTCTCCGTCAGCTCCATCCCCGCCCGGGGCCCGGCATCGAGCAGTCGGAAGAGCGTCTGCTTCTCGGTGTGGTCCGGGCACGCGGGGTAGCCGGGCGCCGGGCGGATCCCCTGGTACTGCTCCCGGATCAGGGCCCGGTTGTCGAGGGTTTCGTCGCGGGCATAGCCCCAGAGTTCGCGACGGACCCGCTCATGCAGCCGCTCGGCGAAGGCCTCGGCCAGCCGGTCGGCGAGCGCCTTGGCCAGGATCGAGGTGTAGTCGTCGTGCGCCGCCTCGGCCTCCGCTACCAGCCGGTCGAGCCCGTGCCCGGCCGTCACCGCGAACAACCCGACGATGTCGCCCGACGGCGCCACGAAGTCGGCCAGGGCCAGGTTGGGCCGGCCGGCCGCGCGCCGGGTCTGCTGCCGCAGGGTGTGGAGCGTGGCGAGCGGCGCCGCGCCGGGGCCGCCCCCGGGCGGCAGGACCCGGATGTCGTCGCCGTCGCGCGCCGCGGGGAAGAACCCCACCACGCCACGCGCCTCGAGCCGCCGCCCCCGCACGATCCGCTCGAGCAGGCGTCGCGCGTCGTCGAACAGCGACCGGGCCGTCTTGCCCACCGCCGGGTCGTCAAGGATCGCCGGGTAGTGGCCCACCAGCTCCCACGCCTGGAAGAACGGCGTCCAGTCGATCCGCTCCACGAGTTCCTCGAGCGGGTAGGGCGCGAAGGTGCGCAGGCCCAGGAACGCCGGCTGCGGTGCCGGTGCGGTGCTGGTCAGGGTCAGCCCGTTGGCGCGTGCCTCGGCCAGCGTGATGCGGCGATCGCCGCCGTCCTGGTCCCGCCGCTCCTCGCGCAGCGCGGCGTACTCCTCCCGTACCTGCCGCTCGAAGTCCTCCCGCTGGGTGTCGCTGAGCAGGCGGCTCGTCACCCCCACGGCACGCGAGGCGTCGAGCACGTGCACCACCGGGCCGCGGTACCGGGGTGCGATCTTGACCGCGGTGTGGATCCGCGAGGTGGTGGCCCCGCCGATCAGGAGCGGCAGCGTGAACCCCTCCCGGTCCATCTCGCCGGCCACCACGGTCATCTCCTCGAGCGAGGGCGTGATGAGTCCCGAGAGCCCGATCGCGTCGGCCCCGGTGGCCCGGGCCGCCTCGAGGATCTTCGCGCACGGCACCATCACGCCGAGGTCCACCACCTCGTAGTTGTTGCACTGCAGCACCACGCCCACGATGTTCTTGCCGATGTCGTGCACGTCGCCCTTGACGGTGGCGAGGACCACCTTGCCCTTGGCGCGCGTGTCCGCGTTGGCCGCCTTCTCGGCCTCGATGTACGGGATGAGGTGCGCCACGGCCTTCTTCATGACCCGCGCGCTCTTCACCACCTGCGGCAGGAACATCTTCCCGCTGCCGAAGAGGTCGCCCACCACGTTCATGCCCCGCATCAGCGGGCCCTCGATCACCTCGATGGGGCGGGCGGCCCGCCGCCGCGCCTCCTCCGTGTCCTCGAGGATGAAGGCGTCAATGCCCTCCACCAGGGCGTGCGCCAGGCGGTCCTCCACCGGGAGCTCGCGCCAGGCAAGGGTCACCGCCGCCGCCTTCTGGTCTCCGGTCGCGCGGTACCGGTCCGCGACCTCGAGCAGCCGCTCGGTCCCGTCGGGACGCCGGTTGAGCACCACGTCCTCGACCCGGGCCAGCAGGTCGGGCTCGATGTCGTCGTAGATCGCCAGCTGGCCCGGGTTCACGATGCCCATGTCCATCCCCGCGCGGATGGCGTGGTACAGGAACACCGAGTGGATGGCCTCGCGGACGTGGTCGTTGCCCCGGAAGGAGAACGAGATGTTCGACACCCCACCGCTCACCAGCACGTGGGGCAGCGCCGCCTTGATCTGGCGGGTGGCCTCGATGTAGGCCACCGCGTACCCGTTGTGCTCCTCGATCCCGGTGGCGATCGCGAAGATGTTGGGGTCCACGATGATGTCCTCCGGCGCGAACCCGACCCGCGCGATCAGCAGCTCTACCGCCCGCCGCGCGATCGCCACCTTCCGCTCCACCGTGTCGGCCTGGCCCTGCTCGTCGAAGGCCATGACCACGACCGCGGCGCCGTGCCGGCGGACCTGCTCGGCCTGGGCCAGGAAGGCCGCCTCGCCCTCCTTCAGGCTGATCGAGTTGACGATGCCCTTGCCCTGCAGGTTCTGCAGCCCCGCCGCGAGGACCGACCACCGCGAGCTGTCGAGCATCACCGGCACGCGGGCGATATCCGGTTCCGAGGCGAGCAGCCGCAGGAAGCGGGTCATCGCCGCCTCGGCGTCGAGCATCCCCTCGTCCATGTTGATGTCGATGACCTGGGCCCCGCTCTCGACCTGCTGCCGGGCCACCTCGAGCGCCGCCTCGTACTGCCCCTCGAGGATCAGCCGGGCAAAGCGCCGTGACCCGGTCACGTTGGTGCGCTCGCCCACGTTCACGAAGTTGGTCTCGGGCCCGATGACGAGCGGCTCGAGGCCCGCGAGCCGGCAGCGCGGCGGGAGATGCGCCGGGGCCCGCGGCGGCAGCCCCGCCACCGCCCGGGCGATCGCCGCGATGTGCGCCGGCGTGGTCCCGCAGCACCCACCTACCACGTTCACCAGTCCGCTCGCCGCGAATTCCCGGATCACCTCCGCCATCGAGTCGGGCGACTCGTCATAGCCGCCGAACGCGTTGGGCAGCCCGGCGTTCGGGTGCGCGCTGGTCAGGACCGGCGCCACCCGGGAGAGGTCCTGCACGTAGGGCCGCAGCTGCCGGGCGCCCAGCGCACAGTTGAGCCCCACGCTGAGCGGCCGCGCATGCGCGACCGAGTTCCAGAACGCCTCGACCGTCTGGCCCGACAGGGTCCGGCCGCTCTGGTCGGTGATCGTGCCCGAGATCATCACCGGCACCCGGACGCCGAGTTCGGCGAAGGCCTCCTCGACCGCCACGATGGCCGCCTTGGCGTTCAGCGTGTCGAAGATGGTCTCGATCATCAGCAGGTCGGCGCCCCCGTCGAGCAGGGCCCGTGCCGCTTCACCGTAGGCCTGCACCAGCTCGGGGAAGGTCACGTTCCGCGCCGCGGGATCGTTGACGTCCGGGGAGATCGAGGCGGTCTTGCTGGTGGGACCGAGAATCCCGGCGACGTAGCGCGGGCGGCCCGGCGTGCGCGCCTCGTAGTCGTCCGCCACCGCGCGCGCCAGCGCGGCGGCCGCCCGGTTGAGCTCGGGCACCAGCGCCTCCATGCCGTAGTCGGCCATGGAGACGCTGGTGGCATTGAAGGTGTTGGTCTCGATGATGTCCGCGCCGGCCTCGAGGTAGGCGGCGTGGATCCCCCGGATGACCGCCGGCCGTGTCAGGCTCAGCAGGTCGTTGTTCCCCTTGAGGTCGCGGGGCCAGTCGCGGAAGCGCTCGCCGCGATAGTCTGCTTCGGCGAGCCCCTCGCGCTGGATCATGGTGCCCATGGCCCCGTCCAGCACCAGGATGCGCTCGCCGAGCAGGGCGGGCAGGCGATGCAGGCGGTCGGCGCGGGCGTCCGGCGTGGCTGGCGTCAAAGGAAAATCCCCGTGGGCCTCGACGGCTCCCCGGGGGGTGGCCGTTTTAGCAGTTGTTTAACGTGGCTGCAATAGGCGCAAATCACCACGGACTGGATTGTCACTGCCCAATCTACCCGGTCGGTCCCTCCCCGCCAACCTCGAGCCGCGACAGGACGGTGTCCACATTCAGTCCCACCACCTCGACCACCTTGCGCCGGCTGGTCGCTCCCGCGCGGAGGGTCATCGCCCCGCGGGCCACGCCGAGGCGCTCGGCCAGGAAGCGGAGCAGGGCATCATTCGCCGCGCCGTCCACCGGCGGGGCGGCCAGGCGGACCTTGATCGCGTCGCCGTGGCGCCCGGCGCACGCGGTCTGCGCCGCGCGCGGCTGCACGTGGAGGGTCAGGCGGACGCCCGTGGCGGTCGGGTCGATCGGCGGCATGCAGCCGGCCCGGGGCGGGCCGTCGGCCCGGCTACCCGAGCCGCCGGAGCCAGCCCATGACCAGTCCGCGGGCCAGCCACAGCATGAAGTAGGCAACCATCGGGGTGACATCGATCATGCCGAACGGGGGGATGACCTTGCGAAGCGGCTCGATGAGCCAGTCGGTGAGCGCGTGGATCACCCGCATCGGCCTCGAGTACGGGGAGGCCGCGAACCAGGAGGCCACGACCCGCACGAAGATCGCGAGCATCAGCACCGAGAAGAGGCCGTCAACCGCGAACCGCACCAGGCCCCCCGGGCCGGCCGAAGCGGAGACGACCAGCGACAGGATGGTGCCAATCAGCCATTCCACCAGCGCGAGGAGGGCCAGCCCGCCGAGCAGTGCCACCCAGAAGAACGCGTAGGGGGCATTCACCGGATTGCCGCCGCCCCGGTACAGGCGACGTTCGAAGGGTCGGAGGAAGGGCTGTCCCAGCCGCCGGGTGAATCGCGGCAGGGCCCCGAACGGTGAGAGATGCCCGTGCTTCACGGCCCAGTGCGTCCCGGCCACAACGGCCGCGACCATGAAGAAGGTGAACACCAGGGCGCGGGCGCCGAGAACGATGCCATCAAGGAGGCTCATGGCCTACTCAGGCTTGGGCGGAGGCGGCAGCGGCGGCACCGTGAAGGTCTGCACGCCACCGGCGGCGACGGTGCAGCTGACCTCGAAGGCCCCCTCGCGGAGGCTCGCGTCCTCGAGCACGGCGCTGGTGCCGGAGCAGCCCGTGACCAGCCGTCCGTCGGTGCGCCGGAATACCACCGTGACCAGCGGCTCGCTGCCCTGGCGCCCGAGCCGGCGGACGAACTGCGGGGCCAGGCTGTCGATCCCGGCCTGTCGCAGGGAGGAGGGGAGCCGGTTCTGGTGCGCGCTGCGGTACGCCATGACGCGGTCCACGATGTCGGCCAGGTCACGGCCGAGCAGCTCCGCCTCGGCCTGCGCCGGATCGGCGGGCGAGGCAGCCGCGTCGGGCTTCGAGGTGTCACCACCGGAACCACAGGCCAGGGCGAACCCCATGGCCAGGAGCACCGGCCAGCGCCCGCGTCTACTCCATCGCGAATTCACGGTTGAACACCACCTCGAGGCTGAACGTCTTCGCGCGGCTCCGGGACTCGATATGTTCCGCGATCCGGGTGAGCCGCGCCGGGATCCCGAGGATCTTCTCCTGTGCCTTGCGACCCAGGTCGTTCAGGCCGGTGAGGGTCTCGATCCGCCAGTAGCGGATCTGCTCCTGCACGATCCGGAGGTAATCGCGTGGGCCGTAGATGCCGGCACGCCGGATCACGTCGGCCAGGTCGCGGAACCCGGGCATGGTGTGGCCGGGCATTTCGATGCTCGGCATGATGTGCGCGGCCGAGACCAGCGCCTGGTCCGGGTCCCGCTCCAGGATCTCCTCGAAGATCGTCCGGTAGAAGCTGAAGTGCCGGGCCTCCTCGGTGGCCACGTTGGTGAGCGCCTCGGCCAGCAGCGGCTCGTATGCACCGATGATGCGACCCGTCTCGCTGTGCGACTGCTGCGTGGCCCGCTCCTGCAGGGTGGTGTACACGAAGACCCGGTACGGGTCCTTGTCCCACTCCGGCTGGAACCCGCTCTTCAGGTAGCTGAACTGCATCTCCTCGAGCCGCCGCTGGTCCACCAGGCGGGTGTCGCGGATGTAATCGTGGAGGATGACCCCGTGCCGGTCTTCCTCCGCGGTCCAGAGGTTGTTCCAGTCCCGCCAATGGCTGTCCTCCCCCAGGTACACCGCCAGCAGGCGGTGGAAGTGCGGGAGTCCCTCCTCGGTCAACATGTTCAGGCTGAGCGCCGCCCGGGCGGGGTCGGGGATGCCGGTAGCCCGGGCCCGCAGCTCGGCGAGGTGCTGGTCGGGGTCGGTGTCGGGCCGGGGTCCAAGGAGGTCGCTCGGGAACCAGAGCGGACGCTTCTGCTCGTGCGCCTCCATCAGCTCCCGGACCTTCGACTCTAGGTCCCGAAGGACCTCGATCTTGGTGATGAAGGTGCGCGCGCGATCGGTCAGGGCCATGTGCCCGCTGGGGTCAGGGGAGTGGAAAGTGGCGGCCTGCGCGAACCGCAGACCGCCACCGAAAGATATCAAGGTCCAACGAAACAATATGCGTCGCGGAGGGAGGGCGCTAGAGCGCCGGCGCGAGCCGCTTCTCCATCAGATACCAGGTGCGACCGCCCTGGTAGCCGGTGCGGCGCAGCACCCGCGCCCAGCCGTGGGCGAGCAGTTCGGGCTCACCGGCCGCGTCGTCGGTCCAGAACTCCACCAGGTGGGCGCCCTGCAGCCCGGCGTGCTGCTCGAACGCCTCGAGCAGCCGATGCCCGTGGCCCTGGTGCCGCTCCTCATGACGCACCGCGATCTCGGTCAGGTGCGCCACGCCGCCGCGGAGATTGTAGCGCAGGCCGCCGATCCAGTCCCCGATGCCGTTGGAGAGGATCAGGTAGTGCTCGTCGAGATGCACCGGATCGCCGGTCGTCGCCTCTTCCTGCTCGGTGAGGTCGGCAAACCAGTCGGCGAATTCCTCGCCGCTTTCCATTTCCCGAATGATGAGTTCGCTCATGCTACCCTCTCTTATCGGAAGCGGGACCGAAAGGTTCCAGCCACCATTCGGGGTACAGAGCAACCTTGGTGCCACTCGGGAGCGCCGCAGTCGGCTATCGACGCTTCTCTAAAGCGTTGTTTTTGAATGACTTAGAAAATGCGATCCTGGGTGCGCCGACCGGGGACCGTCCGGAAATCAGGACAGTGTGCCGAGACGGCATACGCTCGTGGGAGCCTAGACACCCAGGACCAGCGCGGCCAGCAGGGCGCAGGCGCCCAGGCCGAAGAGGAGGAGGGTCAGCCGCAGCCCGAACCGGAGCCAGTCGCCGTACCGGACCCCCGCGGCCGCCAGCATGGCCATGAGCGCCCCGTTGGTCGGGCTGAGGAGTTCGGTCAGCCCGGCCCCGTACTGGTACGCCAGGACGGTCACCTGGCGGGAGAGACCGAGCAGGTCGGAGAGCGGGGTGAGCACGGGCATCGTGAGCACCGCCTGGCCGGAGGTACTCGGGACCGGCAGGTGCAGCAGCGCCTGGACTCCCATCATGCCGATGGCAGAGAGCGCGAGTGGCAGGCGGGCGATCGGGGCAAAGAGCCCTTGGACGATGGTGTCGATCACCCGGCCGTCGTCGAGCACCACGAAGATCGCCCGGGCGAAGCCGATCAGCATGGCCGCATAGGCCATGGAGCGGAAGCCATCCACGAACCCGTCAGCCGTGCCGGCAACGCCGCGCCGTCCGATCAGCCCCGCGGCCACCCCCATCAGGAAGAAGAGGGCGCTGAACTCCGGGAAGTCCCAGCCCCAGCGGCGGGCGCCGACGATGAACAGCACGAAGGCCGTGAGGACCACGCCGAGGATAGCGAGGTCGCGGGGGTGGACAGGCTCCACCGGCGCCGGGCCGGCCGAGGCACCGGGGGGTTCCGTCCGCGCGCGGTTGGCGTAGCGCGCCGTACCCCAGGTCCACAGGGCCATGGCCAGGACCAGGATTCCGAGCCGGAATCCCAGGCCGGAGCCGACGGGCAGGCCCGCCACCTTCTGCGCGATCACCACCTGGAACGGATTGACCGGACTGAAGGCCGCGCCCACGGCGGACGCACCGATGCTGATGGCACAGGCCACGACGGGGGGGTACCCGAGGCGCGCCGTCAGGAGGAGGAGGACAGGCACGAACGCCAGCAACTCCTCCGACATCTGGATCAGCATGCCACCGAGCCCGAAGGCCGCGCAGGCCAGTGGAATGACCAGCGCCTGGCTGCGACCGAGTCGTGCCACCACCTGCTGGACTGCCCGGGTCGAGGCGCCGGTCTGCTCCACCACCGCGAACCCGCCCCCGACCAGGAAAACGAAGAAGATCACGCCACCCGCCTCCGCGAGTCCGCGCGGGATCGCGACCAGGGCCTGGAAGGGGCCCACGGGGGCGGGGTCCGTCCGATGGTACGTGCCGGCCACCACGACCCGCCGGCCCGTGTCCGGGTCGTCCCGGCGTTCGAATGATCCCGCGGGAAGGATGTGCGTGAGCGCGGCGGCCACGAGCAGGCAGCCGATGAGCAGGACCAGCGGGTGGAGGGTGCGCATCTGGTGGTGCCGCGGCGCGGCGCGCTACCGCCGCCCCCGCCGGGGCGTCAGCGGGTCTTGCACTGCCTGGAGATCGGGGGGGTGCGGTCGCACGCGATGGACTGGTCCATGCCGCTGGCGAGAGTGCCGCACGCGGTGGTCTGCGCGGCGCGCTCGGCCTCGGCCTCGGTCTCGTTGGAGGCGGTGGCACAATTGCGCTTGCCGTTGAATTCCACGCAGACCGTGCACTCGTGCTTCTGGGCCGAGAGGGTATTGAACAGGAGCAGCGCCCCGAAAGCCACGATGAAGATGAGGGTGATAATGGAAGACCGTTTCATGTTCGGCATGGGCTAGGGGTCGGACGGGGACGCACGATGCTCAACCCTACTTGACCGCGCGCGCCAGCGCCAGCCGGGGATCATAGGTCGGGTCCTCCAGCAGCACCCAGGGGACATCGTCCCTCACCCCCTGCCAGATTTCCAGCGGGCCATGCAGCACGGCGGCGCCGCCGTTCGCCGACCCGAATATCCTCGCGGCCATCGGACCCTCGTTGTGCACCGTCATCCGCGAGCGCCACAGGGGGACGCCGTCGATGGCCACGCCGCACCCCCCGTCCGGAAAGACCTGGAGTCGCAGGCGGAACCAGCGACCGGTTCCGAGACTCCTCGGGACGATGGGATTGCCGACGGAGCCGCCGCTGGCCGCACCAAGGGTCGTGTCTCGGCCGGTACCCTCCCTGGCGGGGTAGTTCACCCCGCAGGTGAAACGGTGCTCCCGGCCCTTGCGAAAGGGCGGCTCGCCGTCGCGGTGGTTCCAGCCACCCAGGGCGAGCGAGTCCAGGCCGAAGACGAGTTCGAGCCCGAGATTCTGCCACTTGGCCGCGGAGAACCTGGTCGACACCCGCGCCTCGATGCCCAGTCCATTGATGGCATTCCAGCCTCGACGGCTGTAGGCGCCACTCACGAAGGACCCATCGCCATTGGCCAGGAAGGCGGGGTGGCCGTCGGGCCCGGTGACGACCCGGGGCGAGGGCACCCCGTACACGATCCACCCCGGCGCGGCCCCCCGGCTCCAGTCCTCGCGCAGGACGATTTCATGTCCGCCTGGTGCGACGCTGACCCAGACCGAATCCCCGAGCGGGCCGGCGCGCGCGATCACCCAGGTGCCGCCCGGCTTCCGTGGCCGGAGCCGGCTGTCCGCGGTGATCTCGGCCACGGCGGGATCGGACACGGACCAGTCCAGGGACGTCACCGGCGTGCCCTCCGGCAGCGCCGGGCTTCGGGCCAGCACGGCCAGGCTGTACGAGGACGAGAGCCGGAGCGACGGCCCGAGATTCCTGATCTTGATGGAGGTCAGGTACGCGCGCGGTGGCCGCACCCGTCGCCAGAACGGCCGCAGGTCGGCGACATCCATGCTGTTGGAGAACACCCGCCGCCATTCCCCGGGGGCGTCCACCGGGACCACGTACAGCTCTTCGCGGGTCATGCCATTCCAGGCGGCGGTGAAGGCGATCCAGCGCCGGTCCGGGCTGCAGATCGCGCCGGTGATGTTCCACAGGCGACGTGTCAGGTTGCCGGTCTCGAGGTCGTACTCATAGATCGAGATGGTCCCACCCTGGGTCAGCTGGAGCAGCAGGGTTCGATCGTCCTTCCACGCGAGCGTGCCCGGGTGAGACTCCGGCGGCAACTCCCGGCAGTGCGCCGGGGCGCCGGCGCGCAACGCCATCCAGCAGAGGTCGTTCTCCCCGTCGAGCGCGCGCTGGAACGAGAAGCGGGTGCCGTCCGGCGACACCGAGACCTCCTGGTCGGCCGCCGGCCCCCGCGTGAGCTGGGTGAGGGCCTTGGTCCGCAGGTCGATCATCGCGATATCATAGGAGTACTCACTCGCGATGTAGGTGGTGTCGATCCTCGGGCTGAAGGCCCCGGTGGAGAACACCAGTGACTGCCCGTCAGGTGCGGGCGCCGGGCCCACGTCATCGGTGGGACTCCGGAAGACGAGGGAGGTATCACCGCGAACGTCGACGTAGTAAATGTCCTGCAGGGACGCGGGCCCGACGTTCCGCGTGAAGTAGTAGCTGCCGGGGATCGGCGCGGGGATGAACCCGTCGATGCCATCCGCCTGCACGGGCATGGGGTGCGCGGTGAGACCCGTGGCGTCGATGGGCGTGTCGGGGTCCCAGTCAGCGCGGCGGAGCGGCAGGTCGTATTCCCGGTCGTCCGCCCGCTTGTTGAGGTCGCGCAGGACCAGGATCGCATCCGGCCGGCGGCTCCACGACACCATGCCGGCGGCTCCGAACAGGAGCGCCAGGAGGATCAGCGCCGCCCCGGCCGCACGGCGGGCGGAGCTGTAGCGGAGCCTGGTCCAGGGTGGGATCTGCCGGACCGCGAGGAGCACCTCGTCCGCCGGCGTTCCCTCACCCAGGAACTCGTACGCGATCTCGCCCACGCGGCGACCGTCGCCCAGGCGGCGGGCCAGGGCCAGGTAGCGGACAAACACGCCATTCCGCGCGGCGTGCCGTCCGGCCTCCCAGAGGTGCCGGCCGGCCAGCACCAGCTGCTGGCGGGGCGCCTCACGGTCGGCGGCCAGCGCGTGCCCCAGCGCCTCGTGCAGTGAGCGCACCGCGTCGGCCGCGGCGCACGCCAGGACATCGGCCGCGATCTCGTCGTGCGCGGGGCGCCACTGGTGGCCGGCACACTGCAGGAAGCCCCGCTGCTCCAGGATGCCGAGGACCGCTGCCAGCGAGTCCTCCTGGAGGCCTGATGCGCTCAGGATCAACTCGCTCGGGAGCGGCGTCCCCGCCACCGCCAGCAGCAGGAGGACCCGGCGACTCTCGGCGTCGAGCTGCTCGATGCGGTGTCGCAGCGCGCTCCCGCCCTCGAGACCCCGCGCCAGCGCCTCCGGGGCATCGCAGCGCCAGACGCCTTCGACCAGTCGCAGCCAGCCCCGGTCGATCGCCAGCTGGAGGGTCTCCAGCAGCAGGAGCGGCGAGCCTCCGGTGGAGCGCGCGAGCGCCCCGGCCAGGGTCGGTGCCCAGGGCTCCTCGGGCAGCCGGCCGATGCTCGAGACCAGGATGCCCACCTGGTCGGCCGTCAGCGGCGGCAGGCTCAGGTAGTCGGTCCGCTCCAACCCGAGATCGGCGCCGGTCGCCGGCCGCGCGGCCGACACGATCAGCAGGCCAGGCGCCACCAGCTGGGCCAGGAGGCTGAGGAGCACCCGGCGCGACGATGGGTCCAGCCAATGGAGGTCGTCCAGCAGCAGCGCCAGCCGCTGCTCTTCGGCCAGTACGCGCAACAGCTCGGCGAGCGCGGCGGCTCGCCGCCGCAGCGCCTCCTCGCCGACGGATGCGTCGGCGGCCTGACTGAAGCGGCTGGACAGGGCGGGGCAGAGCGCGACCAGGACGCCTGCGGTGCCCGGAGAAACGGCCACCGCTCCCGGTTGCAGTGCCAGCTGCTCGGCGAGCGCCGCGATGAAGCTGTAGCCGATCTCGCGCTGGCCGGGATTGGCCCGGAGCGAGACGACCCGGGCGCCCAGGGTCCGCAGCCGCACCGCCACGTCACTGAGGAGCCGCGTCTTGCCGAGTCCCGCTGGTGCCACGACGTGCAGGTGGCGGGTGGCGGCGGCGGGGGCCTGCCACGCCGCGACTATCGTGCCGAACTCGCGCTCGCGTCCCACCAGCTCGGCCGCGAGGCCCGGGGCCTCCGGATCTTCCGTGGCCGACCGCACCGCCACCTGCGCTCGGGACAGCAGGCTCCGGGTGGCGGGATCGGGGGTGCGGCCGAGGCTGGCCAGCCGCTTCTCGAACTGGTCCACCTCGAGGGTCAGCGCCAGGCGGTCGCCGCTCTGGATGAGGGTCTCGAAGAGGAGGCGCCAGCTGCTCTCGCTCGCGGGATCGGCGTCCCGGGCCCGCCGCGCCAGCAGGTTGGCCTCGCGCAGGTTCCCCTCGTTGAGTCGCTGGCGCACCAGGGTCTCGGCCACCCGCAGGAAGGTGGACCGCAGGCGTTGCCGTTCCACGTCGGCCCAGTGCTCGAATTCCACCCCGCCCGGCGCGGCGAACTCGGCCAGGAAGTCCCCGCGGTAGAGCGAAGCGGCACGTGCCAGTTCCCCGCCCTCCACCGCGGCCAGGAACTGGTCGCGGTCGAGTGCCAGTGGCGCCGCGAGCTCGAGGGTGTCCCCACGGGTCACCAGCCCCTCGGTACCGAGGAGCTGGCGCAGGTACCAGATCGTCTGCCGCAGCGCGTGCCGGGCGCGGTCCGGCTCGAGGTCCGACCAGAGCAGGTCGATGAGGTGTTCCCGCGAAGCCACGCGGCGCGGAGAGCAGGCGAGGTAGGCGACCAGCGACAGGGGCTTGCCCGGGCCGAGGAGGATGGCGGCCGAATCCCCCCGACGCGACAAGGCCGCGGCGGTGTCGAGGACCCGGAGGTCCAGCGGGGAGGAATCGAGGGGCAAGTCCTGCCGGGTCGGGCTCATCTGACGCTCGGTTGACGGTGCCGTGCTAGGCTGGACGCTGCAGGCTGACGCAGCATCCCCGGTCACCATTACGGTCAGCGCCTTCCCTGGGTCGCACCGAGAAGGTACGGGCCGCCAGATGGGTCAGCAAGGCGGCGCACGCCGTGGCCGGGGATCTCCTCCCGCTCATTCTCCGCCCGCGCCCCGCCGATAGTCAGGGCAACCTCCGCCGCCCCCCTCGGCCGGGGCCACCGCGCCCTGCCGCGCGGGCCTCGGATCGATGCGGCCACCGGTGGTGATGGCTGTGTGCCTGGTGATCGGCGCCCTGCTGGGCGGGTGCTCGCGCTTTGCACCCGAGGACGCAGAGCGCATCGAGCCACCGGCCATCTACCGCACCTGGTGGGCGCGCACCGAGCAATGCTCCGGACGCAGCGGGAGCATGGCGCGCG